>DAOMFB010000553.1:0-2018 GCA_035429585.1 Thermoanaerobaculia bacterium | reverse complement strand
CCTTGGGGCCCACCACGGTGATGGTCGAGCCAGCCTTGTCGAGCTTCGTGATCTTCGCGCTGGCGGTCACGGTCACCGCGGCCGCACCCGCAGGGCGCTGACCGGCTGCGGCGCGCTCCGCCTCGGCGAGAGCCCGCGCCAGATCCTCGCGGCCGTCGCTCTCGAGGTAGACGACCCCGTCGTCGGGCGGTCCCGGCGATTTCGGGGGCCGGCTCACGGCCTCTTCTCCTCGGTGAGCCGGTCCGTCACGACCCGGCCGAGCTCTTCCACGATCGGCACCACCTGCTCGTACTCCATCCGCCGCGGCCCGACGACGCCGAGCACCCCGAGGACGCTGTCGCCGAACCGGTAGGTCGCCGTCACGACGGCGCTCTGCGTCTCCCCGGTGAAGTCGTTCTCCGAGCCGATGACGACCGTCGTCCCGGGGCCGGAGATGCAGTCCGTGAGGAGGTTCACGAGCCGCGCGCGCTCCTCGAAGCCCCGGAGCATCCGCCGGAGGGCCTCCATGTCGCGCTGGAATTCGGGCTTCGAGAAGAGCGCCTCCGTCCCCTCGACGATCACGGCCCCGTCCGGCGGCCGGTCCTCGGCGAACGCCTTCTGCCCGAGCTCCAGCGTGCGCTGCAGCGCCGTGTCGACGCGCACCTTCTCCTCGTGCAGGGACTCGAGGAGCAGGCGGCGGATCTCGGCGAGCGTGCGGCCGCCGTAGTCCACCGTCAGGCGCCGCGAGGCGGCGTCGAGGTCCAGCTGGGCGAAGTCGTCGCGCGTCTCGATGAGGCGGCTCTCGACGAGCCCCGCGTCCGAGACCTCCACCACGACGACCTTGCGCTCGGCGACCCGCGTGAAGTGGACCGACCGGAGGACGAAGCGGACGGCCGCCGGCGCGGCGACGACGCCGACCTCGCCCGTCAGGGAGGAGAGGAGCCGCGAGACGCCGTGGAGGAAGCGGTCCATCTCGAACGTCTCGGGAGCGAGCTCCGACGCGATGCGGGCCCGGTCCTCGGGACGGGGCCGGCGGGTCGACATGAGCTCGCTGACGAACGTCCGGTAGCCGAGGTCCGTCGGAACGCGGCCGGACGACACGTGCGGATGCGTCAGGAAGCCCTGGTCCTCGAGGTCCGCCATCATGTTCCGGAGCGACGCCGAGGACAGGCCGAAGGTCCCCAGCTTCGTGAGCTGGCGGGACGAGACGGGCGCGGCGCTCTCGATGTGCGTCCGGACGACGGCGCCGAGGACCTCCCGCGACCTTTCACCGAGCGTTCTGGCGGCGCTCCCCAAAGTCGATGCACTCCTCCGTGGCACCCGAGTTTAGCCTCCTCGCCGGGGAAAGACGACGCCTCGTCGCGCGGCGGGGCCGAGGTCGGGTGCTAACATGGTTTGATTTCCCCGAAGGAGGGACTCCGGGGCCGGGAACGATGGTCTTCTTCAACTACGCCACCATGCAGATGGCCGCGAAGATCGTCTACTACGGTCCCGGCCTCTGCGGCAAGACGACGAACCTGCACTTCATCTACGGCCGGACCGCGCCCGGGTCCCGGGGCGAGATGGTCTCCCTGGAGACGGAGACCGACCGGACGCTCTTCTTCGACCTCCTCCCCCTCGACGTCGGGATCATCAGCGGCTTCAAGACCCGGCTCCAGCTCTACACCGTCCCCGGCCAGGTCTTCTACAACACGACGCGGAAGCTCGTCCTCAAGGGCGTGGACGGCATCGTCTTCGTCGCGGACTCGCAGCGCCCCATGAGCGAGCCGAACCGCGAGAGCCTCCGGAACCTCCGCGAGAACCTCGCCGAGATCGGCCTGGCTCTCGACGCGATCCCGCTCGTCTTCCAGTACAACAAGAGGGACCTCGGCAACATTCTCTCGGTGGACGAGCTGAACGAGCTGCTGAACCCCGGCCGGTCGATCGAGTGGTACGAGGCCTCGGCGACCAACGGGCCGGGCGTGTTCGAGACGCTGAAGGCGATCTCGAAGCTCACCCTCCGGTCCCTCAAGTCCAAGATGACGGTCGAGGGCCGCAAG
>DAOMFB010000552.1:0-2021 GCA_035429585.1 Thermoanaerobaculia bacterium | reverse complement strand
GAGGGCCCGCCGGTAGAGCGCGAGCGCCTTGGCCGGGTCCCGCTGGGCGGCGGCCTCGGCCCGGCGCGCGAGGCGGCCGGCCTCCCCCGTCACCTTCGGCAGCGCCCGGGAGCCCGAGGGGAGCAGGAGCCGGGTCGCCTCCTGGTACTCGATCCGGTTCGGGTTGAGCTCGAGCGCCGCGCGGAACCTCGCCGCGGCCTTCTGGGTCCAGCCCCGGTCGAGGTAGCAGAGGCCGAGCTGGTAGAGGGCCTCCTCGTCCTCCGGGTCGAGGCGCACCGCCTTCTGGAGGGCGTCGATCGCTTCCGCGAGCCGCCCCCGCTGGTACGCGATCGCGCCGAGGAGGGAATAGGCCTGCGCGTTCTCCTCGACGCCGAGCGCCTGCTTCAGGTAGGCCTCGGCCTTCGGGAGCTGCCCGGAGAGGGCGAAGAGCGCCCCGACGGCGAAGTACGGCAGGAAGGCGTCGGGCTTCACGGAGACCGCGGTCTTCAGGAGCTCCAGCGCCCGCTCCGGGCGCCCCGCGTCGCTCTCGAGCACCCCGGCGTAGACGAGGGCCTCGAAGTGGCGCGGCTCCTTCGCGAGGACCTGGCGCAGCATGGCGGCCGCGCGCTCCGCCTCGCCCTCGTTGAAGTAGGTCTCCCCGAGGAAGAAGGCGAGCTCGGCGTTCGTCCGGTCGAGCTTGTAGGCCTCCTCGAGGATCTTGACGGCCTTGTCCGGCTCGAGGGAGTAGAAGGCGAGCTCGGCGTCGCCCAGAAGGCTCCGGAACCGGTCGCGCCGCGGACCGCCGGCCCCGCCGAGCATCCGCTCCTTCCGCTCGAGGAACCGCTCCCGCTTCTCGAGGACCGCCATGTGGTGGTCGACCCGGGTCTCCCAGAGGTCGACCATCTCCTCCTCGGTCACCAGCCCCTTCCGCTCGAGGAGGTCCTTCAGGGCGAGGAGCCCCGTCTGGGCCACGAAGCCGTTCCGCTCCTGCCGGCTCGCCGCGTCGAGGAGCATCCGGAGCGTTTCGGCGCTCCGCTTGACGACCTCCTCGAGCACCGAGACGCGCTCGAGGAGATGCTCGTCGAGGGAGACGCCGTCCTCGTCCGGCGCGGTCTCGTCGTAGCTCTCGGGCGACCCCGAGACGACGAGGAGCTTGCTCTGGCACTTCCGGCAGAACTCGCGGTCGAGCTCGTTCGTCGTGCCGCAGACCTGGCAGATCAAGAGAGCTTCTCGCCCCCCGGCCCCGCGTAGCGGTGGAAGCCGCGGCCGGCCTTCCGCCCGAGCCAGCCCGCGTCGACCATCTGGACGAGGAGCGGGCAGGGGCGATACTTGTCGTCGCCCAGCCCGCCGTGGAGGACGCGGAGGATCGACAGGCAGGTGTCGAGGCCGATGAAGTCCGCGAGCGTCAGCGGCCCCATCGGGTGGTTCATGCCGAGCTTCATGATCGTGTCGACCGCATCGGCCGTCGCGACCCCCTCGTGGACGGCGAACATCGCCTCGTTCAGCATCGGCATCAGGACGCGGTTCGACACGAAGCCCGGGAAGTCGCGGCACTCGACGGGCGTATTCCCCATCTCTCGCGCCAGCGCGACGACGGCCGCCGCCGTCTCGTCCGAGGTCGCGGCGCCCCGGATGACCTCGACGAGCGCCATGACCGGGACGGGGTTCATGAAGTGCATCCCGATGAACTTCTCCGGCCGCTTCGTCGCGGCGGCGAGGCGGGTGATGGAGATCGACGACGTGTTCGACGCCAGGAGGGCCTCCGGCGCGAGCTCCCGGTCGAGCACGGCGAAGAGGGGACGCTTCTGCGCCTCGTTCTCTACGATCGCCTCGACGACGAGGTCGGCGTCGAAGCCGCCGCGCCCGAGCGCCGGGAGGTCGGCCGCCGCGGCGATCCGGCTCCGCGCCGCCGCCGCCTGCTCCGACGTCACCTTCCCCTTCTCGACCTGCCGGGAGAGGTTCTTCTCGATCGTCTTCAGGCCCTTCGAGACCGCCTCCGAGGAAACGTCGAAGAGGGCCACGTGCTTCCCGGCGAGCGCCGC
>DAOMFB010000551.1:0-2025 GCA_035429585.1 Thermoanaerobaculia bacterium | reverse complement strand
CCACCGCGCCCGTCTCGACGGAGGAGGGCTTCTGACGGGGGCCGGCCGCCCGGAGACCTCCCGCCGCGCGCTGGTCCTCCTGGCCGGCGCGGGGCTCTGGATCTTCGTCCTCCTCTTCCGCCTCGTGGACCTGCAGGTGCTCCGGAAGGACGAGTTCGTCCGGCGGGCGAAGCGGCAGCAGGAGCGGACCGTGGAGCTGGCGCCGTGGCGGGGCGCCATCCTCGACGCGCAGGGGAAGTCCCTCGCCGTCACGGTCTACGCGGACTCGGTCTTCGCGATTCCCTCCGACGTCGCGAACCCGGCGGCGACGGCGACGGCGCTGGCGCCGCTCCTCGGCGTGCCGGCCCGCGACCTCGAGCGGCGCCTGTCGAACGTCGAGAAGGACTTCGTCTGGCTGGCCCGGAAGGTCTCCGAGGAGACGGCCGCGAAGGTCGCCCGGGCGAGCCTGCCGGGCGTGAAGCTCTGGAAGGAGTCGTCGCGGCGCTACCCGGAAGGGCCGCTCGCCGCCGCGCTCCTCGGCTACGTCGGGACGGACAACGTGGGGCTCGCGGGCCTGGAGCACCACTACGACGCGGAGATCCGCGGGCGGCCCGTGCGCATCACGCTGCTCCGCGACGCGGTCCAGCGGCACTACGCCACGCGGCAGCCCGGCCGGACCGGGGAGCGGGGGGGCGCGACGTCCACGGAAGGGTCCACGCTCGTCCTGACGCTGGACGCCTCGATCCAGCACGTGGCCGAGCGCGAGGTCGAGAAGGCCCGGCGAGACCACGGCGCGCGGTCGGTCTCCGCCGTCGTCCTCGACCCGAAGACAGGCGCCGTCCTCGCCCTCGCCACGAGCCCGGGCTTCGACCCGAACCGCTACGGCGAGGTGGACGCCGAGACGCGGCGCTGCCGGCCGCTGGCCGACGTCTTCGAGCCGGGCTCCACGTTCAAGGTGATCACGTTCGCCGCCGCGCTGGACGCGGGCGCCGTGGCCGAGAACGACGTCATCGACTGCGGGAACGGGGCCCTCACGATCGGGCCGACGACGATCCACGAGCACGGGCGGAAGGCGTGGGCGACGCTCCCGCTCCCCGCCGTCCTCGCGCACTCCTCGAACATCGGCAGCGCGCGGATCGGGATGTCGCTCGGGCGCGGCCCCTTCTACCGCGCCATCCGCTCCTTCGGCTTCGGGCAGAGGACCGGGATCGACCTGGACGGCGAGACGGGCGGCCTCCTGGCCGACGTCGCCTCCTGGAGCGCGCTCACCCTGCCGACGATCTCGTTCGGGCAGGAGATCGGCGTCACGGTCCTCCAGATCGCCCGCGGGTACGCGGCCGTCGCGAACGACGGCCTCCTCCCGACGCCGTACGTCGTCCGGGAGGTCCGGCGGAGCGAGAGCGACGTCCGGCAGATCGCCCCCCGGCCCCCCGTTCGCGTCATCTCGCCGGCGACGGCGGCCACGCTCCGCCGCCTCATGACGGGCGTCGTGGAGGAGGGGACGGGCAAGCTCGCCGCCGTCCCCGGCTACACGGCCGCCGGGAAGACGGGCACGGCGCAGAAGGCCGCGCCGGGCGGCGGCTACTCGAAGGACAAGCACGTCGCCTCCTTCGTCGGCTTCGCGCCGGCCGAGACGCCCCGCCTCGTCGTGGCCGTGGTCGTCGACGAGCCGAAGGGGAAGTACTACGGCGGCGACGTGGCGGCGCCCGTCTTCTCGTCCGTCATGGGCGAGTCGCTCCGGCTCCTCGGGGTCCCGCCCGCTCTCTCCGACCAGGCGCCGGCGATCCTGACGGCGGACCTCTCGGCGGGGGCGCGCGTGGCCGGGCCGGCGCCGTTCCTCGTCCCGGCGGCGAACCGCTTCGATGCCGGCGCGGCCGAAGCCCCCGAAGGAACCGTTCCGGACGTCTCGGGCCTCTCGGCGCGCGACGCCGTCCGGGCCCTCGCCCGCGCCGGCCTGGCCGCCCGCCTCTCCGGGCGCGGCTTCGTGGTCGCTCAGGAGCCTCCGGCCGGGACGGCGGCCGGGCGCGGCGGCGTCTGCCTCGTGGC
>DAOMFB010000550.1:0-2027 GCA_035429585.1 Thermoanaerobaculia bacterium | reverse complement strand
CCTCGCCCTATCGCGTGCCCATCGCCAGGCTAGCGGCGGCGCAGGCGGCCCTGGAGCGGCTGCGGCCGCTCCTCGCGGCGAACGATGGCGGCGCGGCCGACGTCTTCGCCGAGCTGAAGGCGGCGCTCCCCGGCGAGGCCGCCCTCGAGGAGCTCGGCCGCGCCATCGACGGGTTCGATTTCGACGCGGCGCTCCGGGCGCTCGAGGGCCTCGAGAAGGCTCTCGGATCCGGGGCCGGAAGGACACGATGAGCGACGCCCCGGAACGGAAGACGATCCTGCTCGTGGACGACGCCCCGGCCAACATCCAGGTGGCGAACTCGATCCTGAAGGACACCTACAAGGTCCGGATCGCGACGAACGGCGAAAAGGCCCTCGAGCTCGCCCGGACCAAGCCGCTGCCGGATCTCGTCCTCCTCGACATCGAGATGCCCGGGATGGACGGGTACGAGGTCTGCACCCGCCTGAAGGCCGACCGCGAGACCCGCGACATCCCGGTGATCTTCCTGACGGGGAAGACCGAGGCCGAGGACGAGACGCACGGCTTCTCCGTCGGCGCCGTCGACTACGTCCACAAGCCGTTCTCGCCCGCCGTCGTCCTGGCGCGCGTGCAGACGCACCTCGCGCTGCGCGGCGCGCGCGAGCAGCTGGCGGACCAGCTCCTCGCCATCCGGAAGGAGCTGGAGCTCGCCCGGACGATCCAGATGTCGATCCTCCCGCGCGAGGTGCCGAAGGTCGACGGGCTCGACATCGCCGTCCGCTACATCCCGATGACCTCGGTCGCCGGCGACTTCTACGACTTCATTCCGGTCGACGCGAAGCGCTTCGGCGCCCTCGTCGCCGACGTCTCCGGGCACGGCGTCCCGGCCGCCCTCGTCGCGTCGATGCTCAAGATCGCCCTCGGCGCGCAGGCCCCCCACGCGGCCGACCCGGCGAAGGTCCTCACGGGCCTGAACGCGGCCCTCTGCGGGAAGTTCGACACGCACTTCGTCACGGCCGCCTATCTCTGGGTGGACATGGAGGCCGGGACGGTGGACTACGCGGGCGCGGGGCACCCGCCGCTCCTCTTCGGCGGCGGCCGCGGCACGCGGACGGTGCAGAAGAACGGGCTCTTTCTCGGGATGTTCCCGCAGGCGAAGTACGCCGCGGTGCGGGAGCTCCTCGGGCCGGGCGAGCGGATCCTCGCCTACACGGACGGGATCCCCGAGGCGAAGAACCCGGCGGCGGAGGAGTTCGGGAGCGGGCGCCTCCTGGAGCTCCTCGGGGCGCTCCCGGCCGCCCCGGCCGACGCGTTCGCCGACCGCGTCCTCGCCGACGTGACCGGGTGGGCGGGCCGTCCCGAGGCGGAGGGGCACGACGACGACATCACCCTCCTCGTGATCCGGCGGAACGACGGCTGACGGACCCCCGGGGGCGCCGGGCGGCGACGGAGTCAGCCCCTCCGTTCCTTCACGAGAAGGGCCGCGAGCCGCCGCCGGACGGCCGGGCGATCCCGCTCGAGGAGCCCGGTGCGCTCCGCGGCGGCGAGGGTCGACGCGAAGGCCTCGCGCGAGACGTGGCCGCGCGGCTCCATGAGGAAGAGGGCGCCGCCGCTCTTCAGCGCCCGCGCGATCTGCCCGAGGAAGCGGTCGTCGTCCCCCGTCTCGTGGACCGTGTGGATCGCCACCGCGAGGTCGATCCGGCCCTCCCAGCGCCCGAGGCCGAGGTCCTCCTCCGTGCAGACCGACGTCTCGATCCGGTCGAGGAGCCCGAGACGCCGGGCGCGCCGGCGCAGTCCCTCGATCATCCGGGGCTGGAGGGCGACGCAGATCAACCGCCCCTCCGGCCCGACGAGCCGGGCGAGGGGGAGGCTGAAGAAGCCCATCCCGCAGCCGGGCTCGAGGACCGTCATCCCGGGCGAGACGAGGGGCCCGAGGATCTTCTCGGGCGACTCGAAGAGGCGCCGGAGCGGCGAGGCGAGGAGCGGGCCCAGCCACCAGGGGCAGACGTGGCCGGGGCGGGCGGGGGCCGGGCCCGCGGGGGGCGGGG
>DAOMFB010000549.1:0-2028 GCA_035429585.1 Thermoanaerobaculia bacterium | reverse complement strand
TTCTTCGCCGCCGGCGCGGGCGCGGGGTGGTGGTTCCGCGGCAAGACCGTGGAGTCCGCGCCCCGCGACTGGCAGGGGGAGCTGCTGCTCGGAGGCGCCACCGCCGTCTTCTCGCCCCGCGTCTCGCCGGACGGCCAGACGGTCGCTTTCGTCACGCTGCAGGACGGGGTCTCCCAGGTGGCGCTCCTCAGGCCCTCGTCGGGCGACTGGACGGTCCTGACGCGCCAGCGGGGGCTCGGATCGGTTTACAAGCTCGGCTGGTCCGGCGACGGATCGAAGATCTTCTTCGACCGCGTCACGGACGTTCCGCACGGCGTCTACAGCATTCCCGCCATCGGGGGCGAGGAGCGGCTGGTCCTCCCGGACGCGCAGGGCCCGGAGGCGCTGCCCGACGGAAGCCTGCTCGTCGTCCGGTGCGACTCCGACCGCAACTTCCAGCCCCACCGGCTCTGGCCGGAGTCGGGGAAGCTCGAGCCGGTCGGCCTCCGGATCGCGGCCGAGTCGGTCGGGCTCCACCTCCACGCCTTCGCCGACGGGCGGGAGGTCCTCTTCTGGGGCCGGCTGGCCAGCGAGCGCGAGGAGCGGATCCGCCGGGCCTGGGTGCTCGAGGTGGAGACCGGGAAGGTGCGCCCCTTCGCGCCGGCCCTCGCCCTCTCGGCGCCGCTCGCCGTCGCCTCCGACGGGACGTCGGTGCTCGGCACGCTCGTCTCGGGAGACCTCTTCCGGATCTCGCAGGTGTCCCGCGACGGGACGAGCGGGAAGGTCCTGCTCACGCTCTCCTCGCGGCCCCGCTTTCTCAGCGCGGCGTCGGACGGCGCGCTCTTCGTCGACACGAAGGAGTACCCGGCCGACTTCCTGAAGTTCTCGCCCGCCGGGGGCCTTCCCGAGCGCCTCGCCTCGGCCGGGAGCATCGTCATGTGCCCCGTGGAACTTGCCGACGGGCGGCTCGTCGTCCCGGGCTCGGCCGCGGGGCGCCGGCGGCTCCTCGTCGCCTCGGCCGGCGGCAGCCTGAAGCGGCTGGTCGACACCGGGGAGCAGGTGGGTCCCCCCGTGGCGCCCGTCGCCGGCGGCGTCGTCTTCCTCCTCGGCGGCGTCGACGCCAAGCCGCTCCTCGCGCTCGCCTCCGTGGAGGACGGGCGGATCCTCCGGCGGTTCGAGGCCACGAGCGGGGTCGCGCCGCAGACCCTGGCCCCGTCGACGGACGGCAGGACCCTCTACTACGCGGACGCGGGGGACGTCTACATGCTCGACACCTCCTCCGGCGCCGTCCGGAAGCTCCGTCCCGGCCACGGCGTCGCGGTCGACGCGCGGCGGGGCGAGCTCGTCGTGCAGGTGAACGGGCGCGAGGGGAACCAGCTCCTCGCGGTCCCGCTCGCCGGCGGGCCGGAGCGGACGATCCCGTTCCAGGGGCCGCTGCGGCTCGCCCCCGCGCCCGTCGCGCCCGGGGCGGTCGGGCCGGACGGGCGGATCGCGGTGACCGTGGCGACGAAGGACGCCTGGTTCTGGGGGACGGGGCTCCTCGATCCGGCGACGGGGGCCGTCGAGCGGATCCCCGTCAGCTTCGAGGGGGACGTCCAGTTCCCGACCTTCGCCCGGGACGGGTCCCTCCGGGCGGTGGGGGTCGCGACCCGGAGCGCCCTCTGGCGTTTCCGCGCCCGCGGCGAGGCCGGGGCGAAATAGGCCCTCCGTCGCGGTATCCTCTCCGGCCACGAAACCGTGAGGAGGAACTCCATGAACAGAAGCCTCGTGAGCGGCGCGCTCGCCGCGCTCTTCGCCGCCGCCCTGGCCCTTCCCGCCGCCGCCCGCGAGCTGTCGGGCGTCACGATGCCCGATACGGTGACGGTCGGCGAGAAGACGCTGAAGCTGAACGGAATGGGCCTCCGGAAGAAGGCCATCTTCAAGGTCTACGTCGGCGGCCTCTACCTCGAGGCGCCGTCGAAAGACGCGGCGGCCATCCTCGCCGCCGACGCCGCGCGCGCCATCCGGCTGCAGTACGTCCGGAACGTCGACAAGAAGTCGATCACGGAG
>DAOMFB010000548.1:0-2045 GCA_035429585.1 Thermoanaerobaculia bacterium | reverse complement strand
CTTCTTCGGACGGCGCGAACGCCACGCCCCCCACGTCGCTCTTGTGCAGGAGGCCCGGCGACACGATCTTCAGGACGCAGCCGGCCCCGCCGAGCGAGCCGAGGAGCGAGCGAGCCGCCTCCGGCAGCTCCCGGCCCGGCGCCCCCTCCCAGAACACGTGCCGCGGGACGTCGAAGCCGGCGCCCGCGAGGAGGGCGTAGACCTCCGGCTCGAGAAGGGACGTCCGTCCGGCGGCGCGGGCCGCGGCGAAGAGGTCCGCCGGGGCGCGGGCGGGGGACGGCGTCATCGCCCGCCTCAGCCCCGCCGCTTCAGCTCCTCGTCCACGTGGCGGCAGACGAGGTGGATCGCGGCGAGGTGGAGCTCCTGGACGTGGGCCGTCTCCGACGTCGGGACGACGAGGCCGACGTCCCACCTCGAAGCTTCGGCGCGCCCCTTCTCCCCGGTCATCAGGACGGTCCGGAGCCCCTTCGCGCGGGCCGTCTCGAGGGCCTTCACGACGTTCGGGCTCGTCCCGGAGGTCGAGAGGCCGACGGCGACGTCCCCCGGCCTCCCGAGCGCCTCGACCTGCCGCGCGAAGACGGCGTCGTAGCCGTAGTCGTTCGCGCAGGCCGTCAGGACCGAGACGTCGGCCGCGAGGGCGACGGCCGGCAGCGCCCGGCGGTCGTCCCGGAAGCGGACCACCAGCTCGGCCGCGAAGTGCTGCGCCTGCGTGGCGCTGCCGCCGTTCCCGAAGACGAGCGTCAGGCGCCCCGCGAGCGCGGCGTCGGCGACGAGCGCCGCGGCCTTCCGGAGCGCCGGTCCGATCGTCCGCTCCGCGCCGGCGGCGAGCGCCGCGAGGTCGGCGAAATAGGCCTCCATCAGGCGTCCCCCCGCATCCGGGCCACCATCGTCGTCGTCGAGCCGCCCGGGACGAGCGGGATCAGGACGACCGTCCCGCCCCAGGACCGGACGAGCGACGCCCCGACGACCGTCGCCTCCGTGTAATCCCCCCCCTTGACGAGCACGTCCGGCCGGAGGGCCTCGATGAGCCGTTCGGGCGTCGCCTCCCCGAAGACGACGACGAAGTCGACGGCGTCGAGGCCCCCGAGGACCTGCGCCCGGTCGCGCTCCGAGAGGATCGGCCGCTCCGGACCCTTCAGCGCCCGGACCGAGGCGTCGCTGTTGAGGCCCACGACCAGGAAGTCCCCCAGCTTGCGCGCCTCGGAGAGCAAGCGGACGTGGCCGGGATGGAGGAGGTCGAAGCAGCCGTTCGTGAAGACGACGCGCCGGTGTGCCCGCCGGAGCGTCGCGCAGACGGCCGCGAGGTGGGCGCGGTCGAGCAGCTTCTCCTCGGGCGCCGCCGTCAGCCCCTCGAGGAGGTCGGCCCAGTGGACGGGCGCCGTGCCGACGCGCGCCACGGCGCAGCCGGCCGCCCGGTTCGCGATCTCGGCCGCGGACGGCCGGTCGAGCCCGGCGCCCAGCGCCACGCCGAGCGCGGCGAGGACCGTGTCCCCCGCGCCCGTCACGTCGAAGACCTCGCGCGCGCGGGCCCGGATCCGGTGGGGCGCCCGGCCGGCCTCGAGAAGGAGCATCCCCTCCTCCGAGAGCTTGACGAGGAGCGCGTCCGCCTCGAGGTCCCGCCGGAGCCTCTCGCCGAGGGCCGCGACGGCGCCGAGGTCGCGCGCCGGCTCGCCGGCCACGGCCTCCAGCTCCCTCCGGTTGGGCGTGACCATCGCGGCGCCCCGGTACCGTCCGTAGTCCCTCCCCTTCGGGTCGACGAGGGCCGGGATCCCCTTCCGCCGCGCCGCGCCGAGGACGGCGGACGTGATCTTCGGCGTCAGCGTCCCCTTCGCGTAGTCGGACAGGAGCAGGACGTCCGCCTCTTCGACGGCGCGGAGGGCAGCCGCGAGGAGGTCGGCCTCCGCCTCCGGCGAGAGCCCGGCGGCGAGCTCCTGGTCCACGCGGAGCATCTGCCGGCCGTCCGAGACCATCCGGCGCTTGACCGGCGTCGTCCGCCAGCGGGCGACGACGACCGTCCCCCGCGCCCCCGGGATCGTCGTCAGGCG
>DAOMFB010000547.1:0-2050 GCA_035429585.1 Thermoanaerobaculia bacterium | reverse complement strand
GGCCCGCCGCCGCTACCTGAACTACGCGCTCTCGGTCATCACCTCGCGGGCGCTTCCCGACGTGCGCGACGGGCTCAAGCCCGTGCATCGCCGCATCCTCTTCGCGATGTACCAGAACCTCCACCTGACGCCCGACGCCAAGTTCAAGAAGTGCGCCTCGGTGGTCGGCGACGTCATCGGGAAGTACCACCCGCACGGCGACGTGGCGATCTACGACGCGCTCGTCCGGATGGCCCAGCCCTTCACGCTCCGCGCGCCGCTCGTGGACGGGCACGGGAACTTCGGCTCGCTCGACGGCGACGCCGCCGCGGCGTACCGGTACACGGAGGCGCGCCTGCGCCCGCTCGCCCTCGAGCTGCTCTCGGAGATCCGGAAGCAGACGGTCGACTGGCGCCCGAACTTCGACGGCGTCCACGCGGAGCCGATCGTCCTCCCGGCCCGCTTCCCGAACCTCCTCGTGAACGGCGCGTCGGGCATCGCGGTCGGCATGGCCACCTCGATCCCGCCCCACAACCCCGTCGAGGTGCTCAGCGCCGCGATCGCGGCGATCGACGACCCCGACGCCGACCCGCTGAAGGAGATCCGGGGCCCCGATTTCCCGACGGGCGGGGTCCTCCTCGGGAGCAAGCGCGAGATCCGGGCCCTCTACGAGAGCGGGCAGGGAACGCTGAAGCTCCGCGGCGACTACGCCGTGGAGGAGGGAGCGCGCGGCGCGAAGACGATCGTCGTCACGTCGATTCCCTACGGGCAGGAGAAGGCGAACCTCGTCGCGCGGATCGCCGACGTCATCCTCGAGCGGAAGCTCCCGGCGCTCGTCGACGTGCGGGACGAGTCGACCGACGACGTCCGGATCGTCCTCGAGATCAGGCGCGACGCCGACCCGGCGCTCGTCATGACGTACCTCTACCGGCACACCCCTCTCGAGACGACCGTGCCGGTCAACCTCACCTGCCTCGTCCCGACGGCGAACCCCGAGGTGGCCGAGCCGCAGCGCCTTCCGCTCCGGGCGATCCTGCGGCACTTCCTCGACTTCCGGTTCGAGACCGTGCGGCGGCGGTTCGAGTACGAGCTCCAGGAGCTGCGCCGCCGGATCCACGTCCTCGAGGGGTTCGTCATCCTCTTCGACGCCCTCGACGAGGCGATCCGGATCATCCGGAAGTCCGACGGAAAGGCCGACGCCGCCGCGAAGCTGATGAAGCGTTTCGGCCTCGACGAGGAGCAGACCGAGGCCGTCCTCGAGACGAAGCTCTACAAGCTCGCCCGGCTCGAGATCGACGCGATCCGGCGGGAGCTGGCGGAGAAGTCGGCCGAGGCGGCGCGGATCGAGGCGATCCTGAAGTCGAAGGTGAAGGTCTGGGGCGTCGTCCAGCGGGAGCTGGTGGAGCTTCGCGGCCTCCTCGAGAAGGAGAAGCGCCGGACGCAGGTGACGGCCTCGGCCGACGAGCCCGAGTACGACGCCGAAGCGTTCATCCAGCACGAGGAGACGGTCGGGATCGTCACGGCGGACGGCTGGGTGAAGCGCCAGCGGGAGCTGAAGGACCCGGCCTCGACGCGGCTCCGGGAAGGCGACGCGGTGCTCGCCGTCCTCCAGGGCTCGACGAAGGAGCTGGCGGTCCTCTTCTCGAACCGCGGCGCGGCCTACGTCCTCCGGCTCAACGACGTCCCGCCGTCGACGGGCTACGGCGAGCCCGTGCAGAAGCTCTTCAAGTTCGGCGACGGCGAGCGCGTCGTGGCGGCCCTGTCGCTCGACCCGAGAATCACCCCGGAGACGGGCGTCGTCGCCCTCGCCGCCACCCGGAAGGGCGTCGTCTTCCGGTTCTCGCTCGACCCCCTGCGCGAGCCGACGACCCGCGCCGGCCGGCGCTACGGGAAGCCGCCCGCCGACGACGAGATCGTCTTCGTCGGGGTCTGCGGGAAGAAGGACGTCGTGGCGATGGCCTCGGAGCAGGGCCGGGCCATCCTCTTCGCGGCCGGGGAGGTCCCGGTCCTCGCCGGACCGGGGAAGGGGGTCATCGGGCTGAAGCTCGCGCCCGGCGACCGGGTCGTCGGG
>DAOMFB010000546.1:0-2051 GCA_035429585.1 Thermoanaerobaculia bacterium | reverse complement strand
CGGTCCTCGTGGGCCGGACGCGCCTCTCCCCCGGGGCGCTCCTCGCCCGGCTCCACGAGCTCGAGGCGGCGGCCGGCCGGCGGCGGGGCCCGCGGAACGGCCCGCGCCCCCTCGACCTCGACCTCCTCCTCTACGGGGACGTCGTCCGCGCGGCCCCGGACCCCGTGCTCCCCCACCCGCGCCTCGCGGCCCGCCTCTTCGTCCTCGTGCCGCTCGCCGACGTGGCGCCGCGGCGGATCGTGCCGGGGACGGCGAAGACCGTCGCCCGCCTCCTTCGCGAGGCGCGGGCGTCGTCGCGCGAGTCGGTCCGGCCGCTTCAGGGGCCGGGCGGCGTCCGCGGCTCCAGCTTGAGCTGAGACCCCTCGAGCGTGACGCGGGTCCACGGCGGGACCGATTCCGTGAGCCAGACGCTGCCGCCGATGACGCTTCCCCGCCCGATGACGGTCTCGCCGCCGAGGATCGTGGCGCCCGCGTAAACCACGACGTCGTCCTCGACCGTGGGGTGCCGCTTCGTCCCCCGGATGAGCCGCCCCCGCTCGTCCTTCGGGAAGGAGAGCGCGCCGAGCGTCACGCCCTGGTAGAGCTTCACCCGGTCGCCGATGCGCGTCGTCTCGCCGACCACCACGCCCGTCCCGTGGTCGATGAAGAAGCTCCGGCCGATCGTCGCCCCCGGGTGGATGTCGACGCCGGTCTCCTGGTGGGCGAACTCCGTCATCATCCGGGGGATCAGCGGCACGCCGAGCCCGTGCAGCTCGTGGGCGATCCGGTGGATGAAGATCGCCCGGAAGCCCGGATAGGCCAGGATGATCTCCTCGCACCCGGTGGCCGCCGGGTCGCCGTCGACGGCCGCCTCCACGTCCCCGGCGACGAGGTCGGCGACGTCCGGAAGGCGTTCGAACAGCCGGGTCGTGATCTCGCGGGCCGCGTCGGCCGGCACGCCGGCGTCCGAGAGGTGCGCCCGGGCCTTCTCGATCTCGGAGGAGAGGCGCAGGTGGATCCGGAAGAGCATGTCGCCGAGGTGGTCCCCGAGGTTCGCCCGGTAGAGAACCGGCTCGCCGTAGTAGCCGGGGAAGACGACCTCCTGGAGCATCCGGAGGATCTCCACGATCTCCTTCTGCTGGGGCCGCGGCGGCGCGTCCACGGCCGAGAGGCGCGGCCGCTTCCCGGCCGTCTCGACGATCCGGTCCATCGCCTGGCGGAGACGTTCGGCCATCCGGGAGCGCGGCCTCTTCGGGCTCGGCGTCATCAGCGGCAGATTCTAGCCGCGGCCTCCGGCGGCCTCAGCGCCCCCACGAGGCGAGGAGGGCCCGGGCGTCCTCCTGCACGCGCCGGTCCTCGACGAGGAGGTCGGGTCTCGCCGTGTCCGCCACGAGCGCCTCGAGAATCTGCCGCGCCTCGTTCCGCCGCGAAGAGTCGTAGTCCCGGAGCGCCTCGGCCCAGTAGAGCCGGTTGTAGAAGTTCTTCGGCGCGACGTCCATCGCCAGCTTCAGGTACTTCAGCGCCTCCTTGCGCGACGGCCAGGCGACCACGAACGGAATGCTCGGCGTCTGGTGGTGGACCCGTCCGAGGAGGCGGTAGCCTCCCCCGTCGTCGTACGCCGGGTCGATCAGGATGACCGCCTGGGCGTCGTCGCGGATCTTGTCGGCGACGCCCTGCCGGGCCGCCGCCATCTTGCCGAAGACGAGCGCCCACTTTCCCCAGTCGACGCCGGCCCAGAGGAAGGTCGGCGCGGCGCCCGGGATCTCCCGGGCCGCGGGCGCGAGCGCCACCGGCCCCTGGCCCTTCGTCTCCCGGCCGGTCGAGGCCGCCACCTTCTTCCGGACGAGGTCGATCGCCTCCTCGCCCGCCTTCTTGCCCTCGTCGAAGATCCGCTTCTGCTCCTCCGGATCGCGCGTCGTGTACTCGCCCTTGAAGTAGCAGGCGCGCATGAGGCGCCACCGGGGCTCGAGCGAGTCGGGGTCGAGCTCGATCGCCCGCCGGCACGCCGCGACGACGGGGTCGAGATCGCCCGCCTCGACCTGCTCCACCAGCCCGCTGGCCGGCTGGCTCAG
>DAOMFB010000545.1:0-2057 GCA_035429585.1 Thermoanaerobaculia bacterium | reverse complement strand
TCCCCGGCGGGACGTCCTCGAGGAGGAACGTCCCGTCCTCGGAGCGGACCTCGGTCTTCTCCCCCATCCCGGTCAGGCGCTGTCCGGCCATCCGGTTCACGACACGGAAGACGCCCCCGCCGCCCCCCATCCGCTCCGGCTCGTACGAGACGGCGTACTCCGCGAGGGGCCGCCCCGTCTGCGCGTCGACCGCGCGCCCCGCGATCCGCCCGGCGCCGGGGACGACGATCTCGACCCCGTCCGCGGGAGGGACGACGTTCTTCCGCTGGGGGCCGATCCCCGGCCCGCCGAAGAGCTGCAGGTCGTAGGCCTGTCCGGGCCGAAGTCCCTCGAGGACGAAGAGGCCGTCCGAGCCCGTCGGGTTCAGGTTCCCCCGGGCGCGCGGCCCGAGCGCCGAGGTGCCGGCCTCGCTCGCCACGACCGACCACCCCTCGGCCGGCGTCCCGCTCTTCTGCCGGACGACGCCGCTGATCGAGGCCCCCGGCCCGAGCGTGATCGAGAGCGGCTCGGGCGAGCCCTCCTCCGGCACCTTCACCGGGTCGACCCGCTCCGTCGCGAAGCCGCTCTTCCGGACGAGGAGCGTGAAGTCCCCCGGCACGAGGCCTCGGACCTCGAAGGCGCCGTCGGCGCCGGTCCTCACCGTGGGCCGCTGCCGGGGGCCGCCGGGCCCGCCGGGGAGGACGTTCATCTGGAGGTTGGCGCCGCCGCGCCCCCCGCGAAAGCCCATCGCCTGCTGGAGCTCGACCTCGGCCCCGTCGACCGGAGCGCCGTCCTTTTCCCGGACGACGCCCGTGATCGCGGCCCCGCGCCGGAGGACGACCGGAAGGTTCGCCGCCGTCTGCCCGGAGAGGAGCGAGATCCCGCCGAGCGTCGACGGCGCGAAGTCCGGATGGCTCACCGTCAGGCGCTGGCTCTCGCCGGGGGCGAGCCGCGAGGCGCGGAACGTCCCGTCGGCCGCCGACCTGAAGATCGGGGCGCCCGCCGCCGCCCGCACCTGCCGCAGGAAGGCCGCGAGGCCGCTCTCCCCCCCGCGCACGAGGGCGCCCTGCGCGCCCGCCACCGGCTGCCCGCTCTCGTCTGTCACGCGCCCCGCGAGCGACGCCCCGAGGACGAGCGGGGCGTCGAGCTTCTTCCCCTCGCCCGCGGCGACCTCGGCGGTCCGGTGGAAGGGGACGTACCGCGGCTCGTCGACCGAGACCCGGTACGAGCGGGGCGGGAGCGGCGAGATCCGGTAGCTCCCGTCCGGGGCCGAGCGCGCCGTCCTCACGAACGCCCCCTGCCGCACCTCGACCTTCGCCCGCGCCACGCCGCGGAGCGTCTTCGCGTCCACCACCCGGCCGGAGAGCGACGCCGCCGGTGCGAGCGTGACGGCGGCGCTCTTTCCCTCGGCGAGCGGGAGGACGACCCCCGTCAGCTCGCCCCATCCCCCCTCGCCGGCGTCGGCCACGAGCGCCCCCCGTCCCTCGGGCGCGTCGGGGATCCGGAAGGAGCCGTCCGGCGCCGCCTCGACCCAGCGCGTCTCGGCGCGCCCCTCGAAGCGGACGAGCGCCCCGGCGGCGCTCCGGCCTCCCCGCGCCGCGACCCGCCCCGGAATCGGCGTCCCGGGAGAGAGGACGAGGGGCCGGGCGAGGATCCCCGCCCGCGGGAGCGTCTCGGCCACCGGCGCGAAGCCCGCCTTCTCGGCCCGGAGGTGGTTCACGCCGCCGCTCGTCGCCGCCCCGTCGAGCCGGAACGTGCCGTCGGTTCCCGTGGTCGTCCGGACCGGGGCCGTCGAGAGGTCCCCGTTCCCGGGCGTCGTGGCGCGGAGCGTCACGAGCGCCCCCGCGACCGGCTGCCCGGCCCTGTCCACGACCGTTCCCGCGAGCGAGACGCCCGGGGCGAGGAGCTGCTCGCCGAGGTCGGCCGACTCGGAGGTGTCGTAGACGCCGTCGAACTCTCCGGCCCGGACGCCGCCCCCCGACACGCGGACGACGACGCTCCGGGGCGGATCGGCGGGAACGGCGCGGAGGAAGCACCCGTCGGGGCCAGAGCACGCGCTCGCCGACACATCCGGATAC
>DAOMFB010000544.1:0-2068 GCA_035429585.1 Thermoanaerobaculia bacterium | reverse complement strand
GCAGTAGTAACAACACGCGCTCCCCCTTCCCCGCCACCTCGCCCGCCGCTTCGAGCCCCAGGATCTCCGGGGCCCCGGGGGGCGGCGGGTACTTTCCGGCGGCCTGCAGCAGGTCCGCACGGTTCACGGCCGTCGCCTTCACCCGGACGAGGACCTCGCCCGGCCCCGCGACGGGATCGGGCGCCTCGCCGAAGACGAGGGCTTCGGGCCCTCCCGGATCCGGAACGAGGATCGCTTTCACGACGGGAGCCCGAGAGCTCCTCTCAGGAAGAGGAGAAGACCGGGGATCTCTTCGAAGCTGAATCGGGGAACGGACGACGCGTGCTTCGTGGAGCGGTCGGTGACGACGGCGAGGACGCTCGGGTCGTCTTCGCAGAGCGCCGCGCGTCCGGTCGCCGCGCGGCAGACCTCGATCTTCGGG
The DNA here is from genome assembly GCA_035429585.1 of Thermoanaerobaculia bacterium. Classification (GTDB taxonomy): domain Bacteria; phylum Acidobacteriota; class Thermoanaerobaculia; order UBA5066; family UBA5066; genus DAOMFB01. The sequence goes on along the minus strand of DAOMFB010000544.1, from coordinate 1,647 downwards.
AGCGGCTCGCCCCGGAATCCCTCCACGATCACGAGATCGCACCCGGCGAGCTCCGGGAGGAAATCCGAGAGCGCGGGCCGCCCGCCGGCCTTGCGGTGGACCGCGCTTCGAGAGCCGGCGACGAGGATCGCCGGCTCGGCGCCCGCGGCCTTGTGCCGGGACGAGTCCTTCCCGGGGGCGTCGGTCTCGTACTCGTGGTCCGTGTGCTTGAGCGACCCGACGCGAAGCCCTTCCTTCGCCAGCGCCTCGATCAGCCTCACGGCGACCGTCGTCTTTCCCGATTCGTGCGCGCCGACGACGAGGAGCGCCGGCGGCGTCGTCCGCCCCGGATAGAGGAGGTTCCGGGCCCGGACCGGCGCGAAACGTGCGAGGTCGCCGGCGAACGTGTCGATCCAGCCGTCGAGGCTCTCCCCCCGGTCCACCAGCTGCCGGAAGCGGCCGGTCCCCGCCAGGAGGTCCACCGCCGGGACGTCGTCGCGGTACTCGTAGATCTCCGTCCGCCACGCGAACCAGCGGGGGTCGAGATCGCGGAGGGCCTTCACCAGACGGAGATACGTCTCGAACGGCCGGAACGATTGCGGATCGGTCACGTGGGCCTGCACGCCGCCGCAGAGGCGCCCGGCGTGCTTCTGGAACGTCGGGGTGAAGACGTGCGGCCGGAAGACCACCCCCGCCATCCCGAGGGCGTTCGCCGCGTCCGCGGCGGCGTCGGCGTCGAGCCACGGCGCGCCGACCAGCTCGAACGGCCGGGTCGTCCCGCGCCCCTCCGAGAGGTTCGTCCCCTCCACGAGGCAGGCGCCCGGGTAGACGAGCGCCGTCTCCCGGGTCGGCATGTTCGGCGACGGCAGGACCCACGCGCCTCCCGCCCCGAGCGCGTCGCGTCCGGGGAGCGTCCGCCCCCGCCGCATCGAAACGACGGTGAGGTCGCAGCCGAGGGCGTCCTCGCGGTTGACGAAGGTGGCGATCTCGCCCGGCGTCATCCCGTGCCGGACCGGGACAGGGTAGAGGCCGATGAACGAGAGGAGCGGCTCCTCCTGCAGGTTTCCTTCGAGGACCTCGCCGCCCAGCGGGTTCGGCCGGTCGAGGACCACGACAGGAATCCGGCGCGCCGCGCACGCCTTCATCATCAGCGCCGTCGTCCAGACGAAGGTGTAGTAGCGGCTTCCGACATCGGGCAGGTCCGAGACGACGACGTCGAGGCCGTCGAGGTGCCCGGGGCGCGGGGAGAGGTCGCCGTAGGTCGCCCCGTAGAGGGAAACGACGGGGATCCGCCCCGGCTCGCCCGACGCGACCGCCTCCATGTCCTGCGCCGCCCCCCAAAAGCCGTGCTCCGGACCGAACAGGAGCTTCACATCCAGCCCGGCAGCCCCCATCGCGCGCGCGGCGGGGACGAAGCCCGACGTCACCGAGGCGGCGTTGGCCAGGAGCCCGATCCGCCTCCCGCGGAGGATGGCGGGGTCCCGGAGGAGAACGTCGAGGCCGGACGGGGCTCTGTCGACCAATCGCACTGGATCCCCGGACCGCCACGCGTCCGGATCCTCGTCCGGCTGGCTGTCGAAGAAGCCCATGAGGTTGTCCCGGAACGCGGCCGCGTCGTAGATGCCGGCCAGGCCGACGAGTCCCTCGACCGTGGGGGGGGCGTACGGG
>DAOMFB010000543.1:0-2075 GCA_035429585.1 Thermoanaerobaculia bacterium | reverse complement strand
CAGGAGGAGCGCCGCGCAGGTGAACTGCTTCGAGACCGAGCCGATGGCGAAGGACGTCTCCGGCGTGACGGGCTCCTTCCGCGCGGCGGACGCGGTTCCGTACCCCTTCAGGAGGATCACCTTCCCCCCGTACAGGATGCCGACGGAGAGGCCGGCGAGCTTCTTCTCGGCCACGGCCTTCGAGATCTCCCGCTCGAGCGTGGCGGCGTCCGGGGCCTGCGCGGCGGCCTGTCCGGTCACGGACCCGATCAGCGAGAGGATGGCGAGCGGGATCCCGGGCGTTCGCCTCCTGCGGCTCCCCGTCTTCCGGTCTTCGGCCATGGCGAATCCTTTCAGGAGAGCCAGCTCTCGCGGGCCGCCCGGCGCGCCAGGAGGACGAGCGCGACGCTGACGACGAGGACCAGCCCCTGCACGACGAACGCCGGAGGACCGGCCGCCCGTGCGCTGCCGCTCAGCCCGAAGAGCCACAGATCCTGCGCCACGACGCCGAGGAGCGAGACGACGAGGAGCCATCCCGCCCACTTCCGGCGCATGACGAGCCCCACGCATCCGGCCGCGCCGAACCAGACGGCGGTGGCCGTCGCCGCCACGGCCCAGGACGGGCGGGCCGCGTAGAGCGCCTGCTGGGCCGGGGTCATCCGGGCGAGCCGCTCCGGCGAGATGCGGACGTCCGCAAGGTAGGCGAGGCACCCCAGCAGGTTCCAGATCAAGGCGACCACGGCCACCGGACGGAACCACTTCGGACTCGAGCTCATGCGCCCTCCTCAGCCATCCCCATCGACTGCCGACGGAGCCCCGGACGATATCGCGTTCGACGGCGAGCGCCGGGAGGACGCCGCGCCGGCTACTTCCGCTCGTCCAGCGCCCGGCCGAGGTGGGCGCGGATCGGCATCTCGAAGGTCCAGGCCGAGGTCCGCTGGAGGGAGTGCTCGTGGTGGGCCGACTCGTCCCACGCGTCGAGGGCGACGCGGCGCTCCCGGACCCACTCCTCCGTCACCTCGCCCCGCTCGGCCATCCGGTCGAGGCGCTCGCGCTGCAGCCCCTTGTCGCCGATCTCCGGGTGGCAGTTCACGCCCCAGACGCGCGGCAGGACGCCGTCCCCGTGCCGGGCGAACTCGCACATCGTCACGGCGTCGGTGAGGCCGGTCGGTCCCGGCGCCTCGAAGGCGAGGTAGTGCGTCCCCGGCCGGCCCGTCGGGATCAGGTCGTAGAGGCGGCTGTCGAGCACCCGGATCTCGGGCCCCCCGTTGTCGTTCCAGAAGCCCGAGAAGAAGGGGTGGTCCCGCGCCTCGGTCGTCAGGACGTTCCCCACGACCCCCTGGCTCTTCCCCCCCTTCAGCTCGCTCCGGAGGAACGCCTCGGCGACCCCCGCCCAGCGGACGAGGACGCCGAAGGAGTGGCAGATGGCGAACAGCGCCGTTTCGGGGGTGGCGAGGACGTCGTCGAAGAAGCGGAAGAGCGGCGCCTCCCACGAAGGGTCCTCGAGGATCCCCTGCGAGCCCGCCGACCGCCCGTCGTTCTGGCGCGGGTCGAGCGCCCCGGGACCGCCCGTGCCGACGACGAGGGCGAAGCGGGAGGCCGGCGGACGCGGCACGGCGCCGCGCCCGCGGACGTCGTAGCTGATGACCCGGACGCCCGGGACGCTCCCCTCGCGCTCCCGGCGCTCCTGGTGGGCGATGTTCAGGACCGTCTCGACGATGGAGTGGTGGCCCAGGTTCGGGTAGCCGTGGTGCATGTCGAGGACCGCCACGTCCAGGGTCCCGGCTTCGGGCTCGGGCTCGTCGCCCGGGGCGTCGACGCGCGCATAGGAGAGCGAGAGCCCCGGCGGGACCCAGATGCTCGCGACGCGCTGGTAGGGACGTTCCATGGAGGCCGGGATTCTGCCAGAGAGCGCGGCGTCAGCCGTTCTCCTGCTTCAGGCGACGGGTCATCAGCGCGCGGAGCGCGTCCTTCGGCGAGACCTGTCCCGAGAGGATGTCGACGATGATCTCCGCGATCTGCATCTCGACGCCGACCGAGCCGGCCAGGTCCACGAGGACGGCCGCGGTGGCCACGCCCTCCGCCACCTCGCCCCC
>DAOMFB010000542.1:0-2076 GCA_035429585.1 Thermoanaerobaculia bacterium | reverse complement strand
GCGTGCCCGGTAGCGACTGCGCGCCTCGACCTGCGGCAACAGATCGACGATGCGCTTACCCGCGCCGGCGACGTGCCGCGCCGACGCCTCGAGGAACGCCCGCTCGTCCGCCGTCCATTCCCGGGGGGCCCGGAGGGTGGCGGCCGAGAGGTAGCCCCGGAGCGCCCCGTCGAGGAGGATCGGGGCCGCGAGCAGCGACCGGGTTCCCTGCTCGCGGAGGGCGGCGGCGATCGGGGCGAGGGCCGGATCTTCGGACGCCTCGGCGGAGACGACGGCCTCCCGCGCGGCGAGCGCCGCCGCGAAGGCGGCGCTCCGCTCGCCGGTCACCGTGTCCGGAAGAGGAGGGATCCCCGCGTCGCTCCAGGAGGCCCGCGCCGCGAGGACGCCCTCTTCGGGCCGGCCGTCGAACAGGAAGAGCCCCACGCGGTCGGCCGAGAGAAGGCGGCCGATCTCGCCGACGGCCCAGTCGAGCGAGGCCGGCACGTCGGCGCTCCCCATCAGCGCCGGGGAGAGCTCGCACAGGAACCTCTCCCGGGCGGCCTGCGCCTCCGCGGGGGTCCCCGGGGCCGGAGCGTGCGCTTTCTCCGTCACGGTGCGAGTTCGGATTATGCTTCCGGCCCCGGCCGGCCCGCCCCGCGAGGGCGAGGCCCCGGCTCTTCCGGACGACAGGGAGTGACGATGAACTTCGGGTTCAGCTACGCCGACCTCCACGACCCCGCGCGCCTCGGGGACCTCGACCGTCTTTTCCGGACCCGGCTCGCCTCCGGCGACCCCGCTCTCGCGCAGCGCTTCGATCGGTATCGCGCGGGAGAGCCCCTGGGCCCCGCCGAGCTCTCGGCCCTTCTCGTCGACGCCGCCCGTCACCTCTCCCGCTTCGTGGCGGAGCTGTTCGGGGTCGAAGACGCCCGCGAGGCGCTCCGGGCCCGGACCGGAGAGGAGGCCGTCCTCTTCCGGTTCCGCTTCTCCGTCTTCCAGAAGCGGTCGGCGAAGAGGTTCCCGGACGAGTCGTCCCTCGCCGGGCTCGACCGTGCGGCCGCGGCCGTCCGCGGCGCCGCGCTCGTCGGGATCCTGGCCGGCGGGTCCGGCGACGAGGAGCTCCGCGTGGCCCGGGCGGGCTGGACACTCTTCGACCTCTCCGCCTCGCTCGCCACGCCCCGGGGAAAGGACGCGTCGTTCGCCCCCGAGGCGGCCCGCGAGAAGGTCGCCGCGCTGCGCCGCGCCGGCGCCGGATCGGGCCTACCGGCTCCTGAGGACGACGCCGCCCTCCTCGCGGCGTGGGCGGAGGCGTTCGACGCCTGGGTCGGCCTCCTCCGGTTCGATCCCGCGCACCGGGGCCGGACCCGCTCCTGGGCCTCGTTCGTCCTCCCGCGGCCCCTCCGGTTCGACGCCCTCGTCGCGTCCGGGCGTCCCGACCCCGCCTTCCCGGAGCTCCGGGCGGGGCTCCCGGTCCACGCCCGGCACCGCGACGGCTTCGACCTGACCGACCGCCGCAAGTCCCGCCGCGAGGTGACGGGCGAGACGTTCTACTGCCTCCTCTGCCAGGAGCGCGACAAGGACTCCTGCGCGAAGGGGCTCAGGAACAAGGACGGCGCGGTCCGGTCGAACCCGCTCGGCGTCCCGCTCGCCGGCTGCCCCCTCGAGGAGAAGATCGGGGAGATGCACGCGCTGAGGCGGGACGGCGACGCCCTCGGCGCGCTCGCCCTGATCTGCATCGACAACCCGATGCTCCCCGGGACGGGCCACCGGATCTGCAACGACTGCATGAAGGCCTGCATCTTCCAGACGCAGGACCCGGTCGACATCCCGCAGGCCGAGACGGGGGTCCTGACCGACGTCCTCGGGATGCCGTGGGGCTTCGAGATCTGGTCCCTCCTGACCCGCTGGAACCCGCTGAACGCGAGACGTCCCTTCGCGCTCCCGTACAACGGGAGGAACGTCCTCGTCGTCGGGCTCGGGCCCGCCGGCTACACGCTCGCGCACCACCTCCTGAACGAGGGCTTCGGCGTCGTCGCGGTGGACGGACTGAAGATCGAGCCGCTCCCCGGGCGCCTGACGGGGACCGAGGCGTCGCCCCCC
>DAOMFB010000541.1:0-2091 GCA_035429585.1 Thermoanaerobaculia bacterium | reverse complement strand
AGGCCCTGAGGCCTCGGGGATCCCGCATTCTCTCGGTGACCGACCTGGCCCGGAAGGTCCTCGGTCCCGGCGCCGACGAGGCGGGGACGGAGGGGCTCCGGGCCGCCCTCGCCGAGCTGGAGCGCGAAGGACGCGTCGTCCGCGTGCGGGGCGAGAAGCTCTCGCTCATCGAGTACACCGACTTCGCCGCGGGCACGCTCGCCGTCCGGGGGGAGGGGCGGGCCGTCCTCCTCTCGGGGGGGCCGGGCGTCCCGGACCTGCCGGTCCGGGCGGGCCACCTCGGAACGGCGCTCGACGGGGACGTCGTCCTCGCCCGCGTCGAGGCACCCCGCGCCCCGAAGGGGCGCCGGTTCGGCCCGCCCCCGTCCCGCACGGGCGTGATCGTGAAGGTCCTCGTCCGCCGCCGGGGGACGGTCGTCGGGAAGATCGTGCGGGGCCCGGAGGGGACGTTCCTCGTCCCGTTCGACCGGAAGATCGACGCGCGGCTTCGCGTCCCGGACGGGAAGGACCTCGGCGCGCCCGACGGGATCTTCGTCGAGGCGCGGATCACGGCCTACCCGGACGAGCGGCGGCTCGCCCTCGCCGAGGTGACGGGGCTGATCGGCTTCGAGGGGGATCCGGGGGTCGACGTGGAGGTGGTGGCGCGGAAGTGGGGTTTGCCGCGGATCTACGCCGACGCGGCGCTTCGGGAGGCTGAGAGCGCCTGCGGGGGGATCGAGGGCGCCGAGGGGGCCGGGGGGGCCGGCTACGCGGGGCGGACTATGGTCAGGATCGACGGCGAGACCGCGCGCGACTTCGACGACGCGATCGAGGCCGAAGAGGCGCCCGGGGGCGGCTTCCGGATCGGGATCCACATCGCCGACGTCTCCCACTACGTGGCCGTCGGGAGCGCCCTCGACGCCGAGGCGTTCGAGCGGGGCACCTCGGTCTACTTCCCGGACCGGGCCCTCGCCATGCTTCCCGAGCGGCTGTCGAACGACCTCTGTTCCCTCCGCCCCGGGGAGGAGCGCCGGACCCTCTCGGCGATCCTGACGCTCGATTCGGCGGGCGAGACGGCCGGGGCGGAGTTCTCCCGGAGCTTCATCCGGTCGGCGGCGCGCCTCACGTACACGGAGGTCGGGAGCCTCCTGGAGAAGGGTGAGGGAGGGACGGCCGTCGCCCCGGGCGTCGCGGCGATGCTCCGCGTCGCGCAGCGGGCCGCGCGCCTCATCCGGGCCAAGCGCGAGCGGCGGGGGTCGCTCGACTTCGACCTCCCGGACGCCGACGTCATCCTCGGCGAGACCGGGGACATCGTCGCGATCGCCAAGGCGGTCCGGAACGAGGCCCACCGGCTGATCGAGGAGTTCATGATCGCGGCGAACGAGGCGGTGGCGAAGCACCTCGTCTTCCTCCCGTCCCCCGCCCCGTACCGCGTCCACGACCGCCCCGACGAGAGCCGTCTCGTGGACCTCCGGGCCGTCCTCGGGCCGCTCGGCTACGACATCCCCGAAGACGAGGTCGAGGTGACGCCGGCGGTCTTCCAGGCGATCCTGTCGCAGGCGGAGGGGAAGCCCGAGGAGCGCTTCGTCTCGGACCTCGTCCTGCGCGCCCAGCGCAAGGCGCTCTACGCGGAGGAGTGCCGCGGGCACTACGCCCTGGCGGCGCCCTACTACACGCACTTCACGTCGCCGATCCGCCGCTACCCCGACCTGCTCGTCCACCGGGCCCTCGTGGAGTGGCTGGCGACGCGCCGCGCCCCCGCCGGCGACGAGGCCGAGGGCCGGACGCGCTGGCTGAAGAAGGCGTGCGTCCACGCCTCCGAGCGCGAGCGGCGCGCCGAGTCGGCCGAGCGCGAGGCGGTGGCCTGGAAGAAGTTCGTCTACCTGAAGGGCCGCGTCGGGGAGGAGTTCGACGCCTGGGTGACCGCGGTCGTCGGCTTCGGCCTCTTCGTCACCCTCGACGAGATCTACGTGGACGGCCTCGTTCCGATCAGCTCCCTCGAGGACGACTTCTACCGCTACGACGACGTGGGGCACCAGCTCGTGGGCGCGCAGTTCGGCCGGGTCTACCGGCTCGGGGACCGGCTTCGCGTGAAGCTCGTCCGCGCCGACG
>DAOMFB010000540.1:0-2100 GCA_035429585.1 Thermoanaerobaculia bacterium | reverse complement strand
GGGAGCGTCGCGTCCTGGATGGCCGGGAAGTTCTCCCGGAGCTGCCGCAGCTCGCGCGCGAGGTCGCGTGTCGAAGCGTACCGCTCCTCCGGCTCCTTCGCGAGGAGCCGCGCCAGGATCCAGAGGACCGGCGCGGGGACACGGGGGTTGATCCGCTCGACGGGCTCGGGGTCCTCCTCGATGATCGCCGAGAGCGTCTGGACCACCGTCGGCCGGTCGAAGGCCTTCCGGCCGGCCAGCATCTCGTACAGGATGAGGCCGAGCGCGAACTGGTCGGACCGGGCGTCGACGGGCCGCCCGGAAGCCTGCTCCGGGGACATGTAGCTCGTCGTGCCGACCACGAAGCCGGTGTCCGTCAGGTGGCTGAACGGGCCCGCGTCGCCGTCGACGAGCCCTCCGGCCAGCTTGGCGATCCCGAAGTCGAGGATCTTCACGAGGCCGTCCTTCGTGACCATCACGTTGTCGGGCTTCAGGTCGCGGTGGACGATCCCCGCCTCGTGCGCTTTCGCGAGGCCGTCGGCGATCTGGGCGGCCAGCTGGAGGGCGGTGCGCGGCGTCAGCGGCGCTCCCCCCGTCATCTGGCGGAGCGTCCGCCCTTCCACGAGCTCCATGGCGATGTAGGGCGCCCCGCCGGCGTCGCCGATCTCGAAGATCGTGACGATGTTCGGGTGGTTCAGGGCGGAGGCGGCGCGCGCCTCCTGCGCGAACCGCTCCAGCCGCACGGGGTCGGCCGCGACGTCGCCCGCGAGGACCTTCAGGGCGACGTCCCGCGGCAGCCGCGTGTCGCGCGCCCGGTAGATCTCCCCCATCCCGCCCACGCCGATCGGCGCCACGATCTCGAAGGGGCCGAGCCGGCTGCCCGCGGCCAGCGTCACGCCGCGATCCCTAGGCCTGGATCTCGCTGAACCGGGCCACGCGGAAGAACTGGTCGCGCATGGCGCGGAGGAGGGCCACGCGGTTGCCGCGCACGGCCGGGTCGTCCGTCAGGACCATCACCTCGGTGAAGAAGCGGTCGAGAGCGGGGCCGAGCGACGCCATGATCCCGAGGGCGACCTGGTAGTCGCGCGCGGCGATCAGCTCGTCCAGCACGCCCCGCGCCTGGACGAAGTCGCCGGCGAGCGCCCTCTCCGCGTCCTCGGAGAAGAGGGCCGGGTCCATCTCGCCGCCGGTCTCCTCCGCCTGCGCCAGGATGTTCTGGACGCGCTTGAAGGCGGTCGCGACGGGGACGAAGTCCTCCTCCGCCCGGGCCGCCTCCACGGCCTCCACCCGCTCGGCCGCGTCGGCCACGTCGTGACAGTCGGTGGTCAGGACGGACTCGATCGTGTCCGGGCGCCGGCCGCGCCGCTCGAGGAGGAAGCGGAGCCGGTCGAGGAGGAAGGCATTCAGCTCGGGAATCACCTCCTCCCGGCTCCGCGGGAGCGTCCCGTGGAGCAGGAGGGCGTCCGAGCAGGCGACCGGAAGGTCGAGGTGCCAGCCCCTGTCGAGGAGGATCTTCACGACGCCGAGCGCCGCGCGCCGCAGCGCGTACGGATCCCGCGACCCGGTCGGGACGAGGCCGAGCCCGAAGAGGCCCGTCAGCGTGTCGAGCCGGTCGGCCAGCGCCACGATGCCGCCGACGTCCCCGCGCGGGACGTCGTCCTCGGCCGACGCGGGGCGGTACTGGTCGTAGAGCGCCTGCCACACCTCGTCGGGCTCCCCGTCGCGCCGCGCGTACAGGCCGCCGACGACCCCCTGCAGGTCGGGGAACTCCCGGACCATGTCGGTCACGAGGTCGGTCTTGGAGAGCCGGGCCGCCCGGACGACGAGCGGGGTCTTCTCCCCCATCCCGAGGCGCGTCGCGAGGCGCTCCGCGAGGTCCTGGATCCGCCCGGTCTTCCGGAGGTAGTCGCCGAGCTGCTCCTGGAAGCCGAGCGACGCGAGGCGCGAGAGGCGGTCCTCGAGCCGGATCTTCGTATCGTCCTCGAAGAAGAACCGGGCGTCGGCGAAGCGGGCGTTGAGCACCCACTCGTTTCCGCGGGCGATGAACCCCTTCGGGTCGCCCGTCTGGTCGGCCACCGCGAGGAAGTGGGGCGCCAGACGCCCGTCCGGCCGGCCCGGGAG
>DAOMFB010000539.1:0-2106 GCA_035429585.1 Thermoanaerobaculia bacterium | reverse complement strand
CGATCCCGCCCGGGTTGGCCGCGGCCGTCTTGATCGCCTCGGCGGCCTGGAGCTGCGTGAATTGCCCGAGGCGGTCGCCGAGGACCCCCAGCTTCGTCCGCTGGTCGATCGCGGCCTCCACCTCCTCCGGAAGGGAGACGTTCTCGATGAAGAACTTGGAGAGCTCCAGCCCGAACGCCGCGAACTCGGTCCCGAGGAGCTGCTTTCCGTGGTTCGACAGCTCGTCGTACTTCGACGCGATGTCGAGCGCGGCGACCTTCGACTCGGCGATGGCGTCCGAGAGGCGCGAGAGGATCGTCGAGCGGAGCTGGCCGGTGATCTCGTCCTGCGTCGTCAGGCCGCGCGTCCCCACGACCGTGGCGAAGAAGGTCTTCGGGTCGGCGATCTTCATCGCGTACGTGCCGAAGGCGCGCAGGCGGATCATCCCGAACTCCGCGTCGCGCATCATGACCGGGTTCGTCGTCCCCCACTTCAGGTCGGTGAAGAGGCGCGTGTTGAAGAAGTAGACGTCGGCCCGGAAGGGGGACTGGAAGCCGTACTTCCACCCGCGGAGGTCGGTCAGGATCGGGAGGTTCTGGGTCTGCAGCTCGTAGCGTCCGGGGCCGAACAGGTCGGCCGCCTTCCCCTCGTTGATGAAGAGCGCCGCCTGGTTCTCGCGGACCGTCAGCTGCGCCCCCATCTTGATCTCCTGGTTGTAGACGGGGAAGCGGTAGACCATCGAGTCGTTCGACTCGTCGAGCCAGGTGATGACCTCGATGAACTGCGAGCCGATCTGCTGTTTGATGTTGTCGAGCAGGCCCATGGACGCCTCCTTCGGAACGCTTCGCGGCGAAACAGTCTAGCCCCATGATACGTACGGGACGCTTGTGAGGTTTGGCGCTTGACGGGCAAGGAGTTGCCGGCCCCCCGGCGGCGGCCGCCGCCCCGCGTCCTCGCCGTCTACTTCGCCCTCGCGATGGCCCTCGGCGTCGTCATCAGCGTCCTCGTCTCCCGGGGGGACGTCTCGCTGCCGGTCGTGGCCGTCGGGGCGTTCGTCGGAGCCGTCGTCTTCCCCTGCTCGTACCTCTTCGGCGTCCTCGTCGAGCCCTGGAGCCTCCGGCTCCCCCGCGCCGTCGGCTCGGCGCTCCTCGCCCTCGCCTACGCGCTCGGCGGGACGGTCGGCAGTCTCCTCGGCCTCGCCGCGGGACGGGCCCTCGTCCTCGGCGCCCCCCTGGCGCTGCCGCCCGTGTCGGGCCTCGCCATCGTTCCGGCCGTTACCGCGTTCCTGGCCCTCGCCGTCGCGCTTCCGGCGCGGGCCTACGAGGCGCTCAAGGGACGCCTGTCGGACTCCATCGAGCGGCTGAAGGCGGCCGAGTACGCGGAGAAGGAGCTGGAGCTGGCCCGCGCGATCCAGCAGCGCCTCCTCCCGCCCGCGTCCCTCTCCGGGCCGGGCTACGCCGTCGCGGCCCGCAACGTCCCGGCGCGCCACGTCGGCGGGGATTTCTACGACGTCTTCCGCCGGGACGACGGCCGGCTCGGCCTCGCCGTCGCCGACGTGGCGGGGAAGGGGATGGGCGCGGCCCTCATCATGGCGACGGCCAAGGCCGTCGTCCCCCTGCTCGCGGCGGGCTGCGGGCCGGCCGCGACGCTCGCCGCGCTGAACGAGAAGCTCCTCCGGGAGCTGTCGCGACGCGAGTTCGTCGCCCTGGCCACCGGAGTCTTCGACGCGGCGACGGGGCTCCTCGTCGTCGCGAACGCCGGCCTTCCCGAACCCTTCCTCGTCGGGCGGAGCGGGGCGGTCCGGCCCCTCGTCTCCCCGGGGCCGCGTTATCCCCTCGGCGTGAAAGCGAACGTCGCGTGGGAGGAGCTCTCCGTGACGCTCGGGCCGGGAGAGCGGGTCGTCTTCCTCACCGACGGCCTGCCCGAGGCGCCGGGACCCGGGGGCGAGCCGATCGGTTACGCCGCGCTCGAGAGACTTCTCGACGTGTCGGCGGCGCGCTCGGCCGACGAGGCCGCCGAGACAATCCTCTCCCGCGTGACGTCAGCCGGCGGCGGGCCGCTCGAGGCCGACGAGACGGTGCTGGTTCTCGAGCGGACGGCCGGGGCCGTCTAGCCGCTCCCCGTCCG
>DAOMFB010000538.1:0-2108 GCA_035429585.1 Thermoanaerobaculia bacterium | reverse complement strand
GGCGCCGGCGAGGCGGTACGACGTCCGTCCCGGAATCGACGTGCTCGAGGCGAGCGCCTTCAAGCAGGTCGCCGGCCTGAAGATCGGCCTCGTCACGAACCAGACGGGGCTGACGCGGGACGGGCGGTCGACGATCGACGTCCTCCTCTCGGAGAAGGCGCGGTCCGCGGGCGTCACGCTGGTCCGCCTCTTCTCCCCCGAGCACGGGATCCGCGGCGCGCTGGACGAGAAGGTGCCGGACTCCGTGGACGAGAAGACAGGGCTCCCGGTCCGGTCGCTCTACGGCGACACGAAGGAGTGGCAGCGGCCGAAACCCGGGGATCTCGACGGCCTCGACGCCGTCGTCGTCGACCTGCAGGACGCCGGCACGCGTTACTACACCTACCTCACCACGGTCGGCTACGTGATGGAGGAGGCCGCGAAGGCGAAGGTGAAGGTCGTCGTCCTCGACCGGCCGGACCCGATCACGGCGGAGAAGCCCGAGGGGCCGCTCGCCGACGACGACAAGCTCTCGTTCGTCGCCTATCACACGATCCCCGTCCGGACCGGGATGACGATCGGCGAGCTGGCGCAGCTCTTCAACGCCGAGCGGAAGGTCGGCGCCGACCTCGTCGTCGTGAAGATGGCGAACTACGCGCGCGACCTCTGGTACGACGAGACCGGCCTCCCCTGGGTCAACCCCTCGCCCAACCTCCGCTCCGTCACCGCGGCCGCTCTCTACCCCGGGGTCGGCCTCGTCGAGGCGACGAACGTCTCCGTCGGGCGCGGAACCGACGCCCCGTTCGAGCTGGTCGGCGCCCCCTGGATGGACGGGGCCCGGATGGCCGCCACGCTGAACGCCCGCGGGATCCCCGGCGTCCGCTTCACGCCGGTCCGCTTCACCCCGTCCGCGTACGTCCACAAGGGCGCGGCGTGCTCCGGGGTCCGGATCAGCCTCGTCGACCGGAAGGCGCTCGACGCCGTGGCCCTCGGGATCCACCTGATGACGGCCCTCAGGGACCTCCACCCGAGGGAGTGGGAGACGAAGAACGCCAACCGGCTCCTCCTCTCCGAGGCGGCGATGACCCGTTTCGGCCGCGGCGAGACGGCGGGCGAGATCGTGGCCGGCTGGACGGCCTCGCTCATGGAGTTCGAGCGGCGCCGGGCGGCGTACCTGCTCTACTGACCCGCCGCCGGCTGCTCGCCCTTCCAGAGCCGCCAGGAGTAGACGGCGGGATAGATTGTGGCGGCGAGGAAGCAGACGGCTCCCGCGGCGACGAACGGGAAGCCGATCGCGCCGCCGAGGGCGAGGGCGAGCCCCCCCACGACGAACGACGGCCCGGCCACGCGGTGGGTCTTCCGCCAGTTCTCGTCGCTCGAGAGGGCCCAGGGCGTCCGGTAGCCGACGAAGAAGTTCGGGCGGATCCGCGTCAGGACGTTCCCGATGAAGGCCCCGAGGAGGCCCACCGCGACGGGGATCCACTGCCCCGTCCGCGTGGTCCAGCCCAGGCTCGCGCCGAGGACGGCGAGGTGGACGGCCAGCATGAAGACGTTCAGCCCCGTGACGATCGTCCAGTAGGCCGAGTCGTGCCGGTCCCACGAGGCGCGCCGCGGGTCGATCTTCGGGATGGCCCAGAAGAGAACGAGGTCCGCGAGCATCAGGGCCGGGACGAGCCAGAGGGCGATCGCCGGCGAGCCCCAGCCGTCCACCTCCCCCCGCAGGTTCCAGTGGACCGGCACGCGGTCCGGGATCCGCAGCGAGGCCCAGGCCGAGACGGCCCACGCGGCGGCGGTGGCGAAGAGGGCGGGGAGGAGCTTGCGCACGGTCCTATCCCTTCTTTCCCGGGCGCGGCCGGCGCCGCCCCGAGAGGTCGATGAGGTGCGCGAGGACGTCCTCGAGCACGGTGGTGTCGAGCGAGTACCGGATCTGCTGCCCCTCGCGGACGGCCTGGACGAGGCCCGCCTCCTTCAGGATCCCGAGGTGGTGCGAGACCGAGGGCCAGGCCATGTCGAACCGCTCGGCGATGGCGCCGGCCGGCAGGTCGCCGTCCCGGAGGAGGGCCAGGATCCGCCGCCGGGTGGGGTCCGCGAGGGCCCGGAAGGTCCGGTCCATATCTAGAAATTTACCT
>DAOMFB010000537.1:0-2124 GCA_035429585.1 Thermoanaerobaculia bacterium | reverse complement strand
TCGGCGCGCTGATCGGCGACCACCCCGGCGCCCGTGGCGTCGGCCGCGAGGCCGGCGGCGCACCGGGCCGGGCGCCCGCCCGGGCCGCCGGCCCGGTCACCGAGGAGGCGGTGTGGGAGCAGCTCCGTAACTGCTACGACCCCGAGATCCCCGTCAACGTCGTCGACCTCGGACTCGTCTACGATCTGACGATCAAGCCGCACCGGTCGGGCCGGAGCCGCGTCGAGGTGAAGATGACGCTGACGGCGCCCGGGTGCGGCATGGGCCCCGCCATCGCCGCCGACGCGCAGCAGAAGATCGCCTCGCTCCCCGGCGTGGCCGAGGCGGAGGTGGGGATCGTCTGGGATCCCCCCTGGAGCGCCGACATGATGACGGCGGAAGGCAAGCGGCGGCTCGGGCTGGGCTGATCATTCCCGGGGGGTGCGACGCCCCTCTCGGCATGAGCACGGCCGGGTTCGCACCCCCGCGCCCCCCGGGCCCTCACTGAATGCGGACTCTTCCCGCGAAGCCTTCCTCGTAGCCGTGGAAGAACTCGAGCGACTCCTCGGGCCACTTCCAGCAGTAGTAGCCGGCCCCGGAGTCGAAGTCGACGAGCCACGGCCCCTTGACCTCGATCCCGAGGGCCTCGATGTCGCGGGCCCACGCCCCGAGGATCTCGGCGCCCGCCCGCTCGAGCCGCTCGCGCGCCTCTTCCGCGTCGGCCGCGTCGCCGCCCGTCGTCGCGGCGAGCGCCGCCAGGGCTTCCTTCGTCCGGCTCCGGACGGCCGGGACGAGCTGCCGCGCCTCTTCGTACGAGAAGATCCTCTTCGTCCCGCCCACGCCGCCATCGTAGCGCACGGGTTCTGCCTATGATCCCCCCGTGAGAGCGGACGCGCGGGGATGACGGCGGCGCTCTTCGTCTACGGGATCGCGGTCCTCCTCGTCGGCGCGGCCTCGACCCGCGCCTCCTCCCGCGGCTCCGACGCGTTCCTCGTCGGGGACCGTTCCTTCGGCTCCGTGGCCGCCTGGGCGGCTCTCTCCTCCACGACCGTCGGCGGCTCGACGACGCTCGTCCTCGCGGCGCTCGTGGCGCGGTCGGGCCTTCCGGCCGTCTGGCTCGACCTCGCCGGAGCTTCGGGGCTCGCCGCGCTGGGGCTCTTCCTCGCCCGCCGCGTCCGCCGGACGGGCGCCGCCACCATCGCCGAGGTGATCGGCCGCTTCTACGGGCCGGCGGTCCGCCGGATCGCCGCCTTCCTCGTGGTCCTCGCCGAGATCGTCTGGTTCGCGCTCCTCGCCGAGGCGACGACGGCGGTGCTGACCGCGGCGACTCCGTGGGAACCGCGCCGCGTCCTCGTGATCACGACGCTCGTCTTCGTCGCCTACACGCTCCTC
This sequence comes from Thermoanaerobaculia bacterium, assembly GCA_035429585.1. GTDB lineage: Bacteria > Acidobacteriota > Thermoanaerobaculia > UBA5066 > UBA5066 > DAOMFB01. The sequence goes on along the minus strand of DAOMFB010000537.1, from coordinate 753 downwards.
GGCGGGCAGCGCGCCGTGGTCCGGACCGACCTCCTCCAGCTCGTCCTCATGGCGGCGGGCCTCCTCGGCCTCGCCGCCCCGCTCGCCCTCCGGTCGCTCGCGGCGACCGGCGTCCCCCCGGAGCTGCTCGTCTTCCCCTTCGGGCCGCGCCTCGGCCCGCTCGACGCCGCGGCCCTCCTCGTCCTCGTCGGGCTCCCCCACGCCGTCGGGAGCGACGTCTGGGCGAAGCTCCTCTCGGCGCGCAGCGAGGACGCCGCGCGGCGGGCCGCCCTCGGTGCGGCCGTCTCGAAGCTCGTCTTCGGCGCCGCGACCGTGGTCATCGCCCTCGCCGGGATCGCGCGCGGCCTCGGCGCGGGGCCGGAGCTCTTTCCGCGGGCCGTCCTCGCCCTCGCGGGCGACGGGCTCGGCCCCTTCCTCCTCGTGGCGATGATCGCGACGATGCAGTCCTCCTCAGACTCCGTCCTCCTCTCGGCCGCGGCGGCGACGGTGCACGACCTCCTGCCGCGGCGCTTCGACACGCCCGGGGCCGCGCGCGTCTTCGTGGCGCTCTACGGCGGGCTCGGCCTGCTCGTCGCGCTGGCCCTGCCGGACCTCGTGGAGACCTTCCGGCTCGGCTACACCCTCTTCGCCTCCGGGCTCATCCTCCCGACGCTCCTCGCCCTGACGCCCTCCTTCCCGGTCGGGGGCGGCACGGCCCGCGCCGCGATGCTGAAGGGGGCGGCGGGCCGGGCGGGCCAGCGGTGACTCCGCCGG
>DAOMFB010000536.1:0-2127 GCA_035429585.1 Thermoanaerobaculia bacterium | reverse complement strand
CGCCCGCGACAGCCGCGGCTCCCGCCGCACCGGCCGGGGCGCCCGCGGCGCCGGTAGCCCGGAAGGTCGTCGTCGTGTGGCAGGCGGTGCAGGTGCCGAGGGGCTTCGAGTGCGGGTCCTTGTGGCAGTCCGTGCAGGCCGCGAACCGGACGCCCTTGTACTCCTTCGTCGCGTGACACTTCTCGCAGGCGACCGTCACGTGCGCCCCGGTCAGGGGGTAGGCGGACTTCGCGTGGTCGAAGACCCTCCGGCTCTCCTTGAACGGCACGGTGGCCGGATGACACGTCCCGCAGGTGGCCCCCAGCTTCCCGCCGTGCGGGTCCTTGTGGCAGGAGGCGCAGTCCGGAGTCAGCGTGAGGAAGGACCGGACCTTGTGGCAGGCCGCGCAGTCGATCTTCCGGTGCTTGCCGTCGAGCACGAACCCGGTCTCGGCGCCGTGGTTGAAGGTCTTCGGGTCGATGGCCCGGATCTCGGCGCCGGCGCCGGCGTGCTCCACGTGGCAGGAGACGCAGTCCTTCCCGGCGTCGCGGTGGACTCCCTTCCGGGCCGCGATCCGCTCGGCGACCGGCTTGTGGCACTCGAGGCACTTCGCCGCGGAGACCTGCTTGCCCGGCTCGTGGCACTTCTGGCAGTTGTCGAGCCCCTCCCACCTGGCGTGCGCCTTCGAGAGGGGACCCGGCGAGACGAGGGAGCCGAGCCCCTGCGCGGCGGCGGCGCCGGGGAGGAGGGCGACCGCGAGGGCCAGGAGGGCTTTCCTCAGAAGTGCACCGAGTAGCCCATGTAGACCGCGAGGGCGACGTGCACCGCGGCGATGGTGAACATGACGTAGACGAGCGGCTTGTGGAAGACGTGCCAGAGATCGAAGAGCTTCTTCGTCCGTGCGAGGTTCTTCATCCGCCGGGCGAGGAGCGCCCGCTCGCCGTCGAGCGCGGAGATCTCCGCGTCCATCGCGTGCGTTCCCCGGGCCGCCGCGGCCGCCTCCTCCGCGCGGCGCTTCAGGTCGTCGATCCGCTCCTGGATCTCGTCCAGGGAGAGCTCGACGCCGCGGATCGACCGGGGGATCCGGACGTAGAGGTAGCGGCCCACGAAGCCCGAGGAGACCACGAGGACCATCGACCAGTACGCCACCGAGATGATCCCGTTGAACTTGAAGGAGGTGTGGAGCGTGATGAGCGCCGGCCCGACGATCCCGCAGAAGATGTGGAAGTCGAGCCACCGCTGGGTGGATCCCCGCCGGGAGAGCGCCGGGATCTTCTTCCGGACGACGAACGGGAGCGTCAGGAGCATGAGCCCCATTCCGGCGATGCCGAGGACCAGGCCGGCCGTGCCGGAGGGGCGCAGGAGCCGATGCACCTTCTGCGTGCCGCGGAGGGCGAGGGGGGTCAGGTAGTAGTCGAGACCTCCGAGCCCGCAGAGGACGAATCCGAAGGCGGCGGCCACCGCCAGGCCCGCCAGAACGAGGACGCTCAGCCGGGACGGGGAACGCGCCGGCGCCGTCACGGCCCGGACCGGACCGATCCGCGCGACGGGGCGCCCGCCGTGACCGTCCGGAAGAGCGACGGTCCGGGCGGCGGCGACCGCAGCCTCTCCCGGGGCGGCCTCAATCCGCATGCACCCTCACCGCGTACGCCGGCAGCCGTTCGGGCTGAATGGCTTTTCCCCCCCCAGAATGATCGGTTTACGCGAGGGCCCCGCCCCGCTCCTAGCTTAGTGACGTGTGAGACAGAATCTCACGCTTCGATCGTACAGTTGGTTCTAGCCCAGGCGACGCACGGATAGGTGTAACCGGCGTCACGGTCTGCATCGTCCAGGGCCGGGGCCTCGCAGGCGACGTCCCCCTCGAGGACCCGGGTGCGGCAGGACTGACAGACGCCGGACCGGCAGGAGAAAGGGATCTCGGCGCCCGCGGCCTCGGCCGCCTCGAGGATCGACCGGCCGGGGGGGACGCGCACCCTCCGGCCGGAGCGGGCGAGCACGAGTTCGACCGGTTCCTTCGCCCCGAGGGGCCCCGAGGCCGACGCGACGGCGGCTTCGAAGGCCTCCGCCCGGACGTGGGCGGCGGGGACGCCGGGGGAGGGGAGGACGGCGGTGACCGGGGCCCAGGCCCCCGAGTTCCGCCGCGGCTAC
>DAOMFB010000535.1:0-2129 GCA_035429585.1 Thermoanaerobaculia bacterium | reverse complement strand
AGACGCTGGCGCCGTACGTGCCCGGCCGGCCGATCGAGGAGGTCGAAGCGCAGTACGGAATCCACGGGGCGGTGAAGCTGGCGTCGAACGAGAACCCCCTGGGCCCGTCGCCGAAGGCCGTGGAGGCGGCGACGCGGGCCCTCGCCGACGTGAACCGCTACCCGGACGGCTCGGGCACGTTCCTGAAGCGGGCGATCTCGGCGCGGTACGGCGTGCCCGTCGGGCAGATCGTCCTCGGCGCGGGGGGGTCCGAGCTGATCGACATCACGGTGCGGACGTACGTGGAGCCCGGAGACGAGGTCGTCGTGCCGCAGGGGATCTTCCGGATGTTCCCCGTCGCCACGCACCGCGCCGGGGGAGCCCTCGTCGAGGTGCCGTCGCCGTTCGCCGGGCTCAAGCCCGACCTGCCGGCCCTGCTCCGGCGGATCGGCGAGGAGACGAAGATCGTCGCGATCGCCAACCCGAACAACCCGACGGGAACGTACGTGTCGCGCGAGGAGCTGGACTGGTTCGTGGCCCGGGTGCCGCCCGGCGTGCTGCTCTTCCTCGACGAGGCGTACTTCGAGTTCGCCGACGAGGTCGTCCCCGACTATCCGAACGGACTCGCGTACCTGGCCCGCGGGGTCCCGATCGTGGTCCTCCGGACGTTCTCGAAGATCGTCGGCCTCGCGGGCCTCCGGATCGGATACGGCTTCGCCGCGGCGGACGTGGCGGCCGCGCTCGAGAAGGTCCGGGAGCCGTTCAACACGACGAGCGTCGCCCAGGCGGCGGCGATCGCGGCGCTCGCGGACGACGAGCACCGCTGGAAGACGCGCGCCCTCGTCGTGGAGGAGCGGGCCTTCCTCTTCCGCGAGCTGCTCCTCCGGGGCCTCAGCCCCTGGCCCTCCGTGGCGAACTTCCTCCTCGTCGAGACGCCGGTGCCGTTCGCGCCGCTCGAGAGCGAGTTCGCGCGCCGCGGCGTGATCCTCCGGCCGATGGGGGCGTGGGGATTCCCGAGGGGGTTCCGCGTCTCCGTGGGGACGCACGCCGAGAACCTCCGCTTCCTCGGCGCCCTCGACGAGATCCGGGCCGCCGGGCTGCTGCGGGGCGACGGGGCCTCCCGGTGATCGTCGCCATCGACGGGCCGTCCGGGGTCGGCAAGTCGACCGTCGGGAAGGCCGTGGCCGCGCGGCTCGGCATCGCCTACCTCGACACGGGGGCCATGTACCGGGCCGTCGGCCTGGCGGCGAAGCGCCACGGCATCCGGCTCCCCGTCGACGACCCGTCGGCGGTCGTCGCCGTCGCGGATCGGGTCACCGTGTCCGTCACGGGGAGCGCGGCCAACGCCCGGACGTTTCTCGACGGCGAGGACGTGTCGAAGGAGATCCGGACCCCGGAGATCTCGATGTACGCGTCGGCGGTGTCGGCGATTCCCGGCGTGCGCCGGCGCCTGGCGGGCATGCAGCGCCAGCTGGCCCGGACGGCGGGGGGCGTTCTGGAGGGGCGCGACATCGGGACCAAGGTGGTCCCCGAGACGCCGCACAAGTTCTTCCTCACGGCGCGCGCCGAGGTTCGGGCGCGGCGCCGGACGCTCGAGCTGGAAGCCAAGGGGACGCCGCAGCCCTTCGAGAAGGTGAAGGCCGAGATGGAGGCCCGGGACCGGGCCGACTCCACCCGGGAGGACTCGCCGCTTCGCCACGACGAGAGCTACGTCGTGCTCGACACGTCCGACCTCACGGTCGACGAGGTCGTCGAAGAGCTGCTCCGGCACGTCGGCGCCGCCGCCGGTTGACCGGTCTCGCGCCAGCGACTAACATCCCCGCTCCGGGCCGGGCTAATTCCTTGTCCATCGGTGGGTTAGTCCGCCCCGCAATCGACCTGAGCGAAGGAGTCCCGTTGATGTCACCGACCGACCCCAAGAAGACCCCCGGCCCGAGGCCCGATGAGCTCGCCGAGAGCGGCGAGTTCGCGAGGATGCTGGCCGAGAGCGAACGCTCGCTGCGGGAAGGAGAGCTGATCCGCGGCCGGGTCGTCCAGGTGACGAACGACGAGATCCTCGTCGACATCGGCTACAAGTCGGAGGGGATGATCCCCCGGCACGAGTTCAGCGGGCCGGGCGCCGACCACCTGCCGCAGCCCGGCGACGAGAT
>DAOMFB010000534.1:0-2135 GCA_035429585.1 Thermoanaerobaculia bacterium | reverse complement strand
CGTAGTCCACTTCCTCTTCCGTGGTCCAGCGCCCGAGGCCGAAGCGGATCGACGCGCCCGCCTCCTCGGCCGAGAGGCCGAGGCCCCGGAGGACGTGGCTCGGCTCCGGGACCGCCGAGGTGCAGGCGGACCCGGCCGAGACCGCCACGTCCCGCACGTCCATCATCAGGCCGTCCGCGCGGACCCCCGGGAAGCCGATGTTCAGGTTGCCGGCCAGCCGCTCGGCGCCGCCGCCGTTCACGAAGGCGTCGGGGACCCCGGCGCGGAGCCGCCGCTCCAGGCGGTCGCGCAGGTCCCCGACGCGCGCCGTCTCGGCCTCCCGCTCCCGGACGGCGATCCGTGCCGCCGCGGCGAGGCCGACGATCCCGGCCACGTTCAGCGTCCCGGAGCGGAGCCCCTTCTCGTGTCCGCCGCCGTGGACGATCGGCTCGAGCCTCACCCGCGGGCCCTTCGACCGGACCCAGAGCGCCCCCGTCCCCTTCGGGCCGCAGATCTTGTGGGCGGAGATCGAGACGAGGTCGAGGGACAGCGCGTGGACGGCGAGCGGCACCTTGCCGAAGGCCTGCGCCGCGTCCGTGTGGAAGAGGATTCCGCGCTCCCGGCAGAGCCGCCCGAGGGGTTCGAGCGGGTTCAGCGTCCCGATCTCGTTGTTGGCCGCCATGACGGAGACGAGGACCGTCCGGTCCGTCAGGGCGGCGGCCACCGCCTCGGCGCCGGTCACGCCGCTCTGGTCGGGCGCCACGTACGTCACGCGGAAGCCCTCCGTCTCGAGCTGGCGGCAGGGGTCGAGGACGGCGCGGTGCTCGAGGAGGGACGTGACGACGTGGTCTCCGCGCGGACGGGCGGCCCGCGCCGCGCCGAGGATCGCGAGGTTGTTCGACTCGGTCGCCCCCGACGTGAAGACGATCTCGCCGGGCTCGGCGGAGAGGGCGGCGGCCAGGTCCTCGCGGGCGACGGTGACGGCCGCCTCGGCGCGGAGGCCGAAGGCGTGCGTCCGCGACGCCGCGTTCCCGAAATGCTCCGTCAGGTAGGGGAGCATCGCCTCGAGCACCCGCGGATCGAGCGGCGTCGTCGCGTGGTAGTCGAGATAGATGGGAAACTTCACGGTTGCGGCCGGCCGCCCCCCGGTTCCATCGTGGCGGCAAGCCGGTCAGAATTCAAGGGAGACCATGAGACACGTGCTCGTCGCGACCACGCGGAGACATCAACTGGCCGAGGAGCTGCGCGAAGCGAGCGACGGCCGGACGACCTTCCTCTCGGTCCGCGGCGTCGAGGCGACGCTCGAACGGATCGCCCGGTCGGCCCGCCTCGACGCCATCGTCACCGACGACCCCGGCGTCTTCGCCGCGATCCGCAACGAGATCCCGGGCGACATCCCCGTGGTCCTCGCCACCGACGACGAGGGGCCGCACGCCCTCCTCGACGCGCTCGACGGGAACGTGACGGCCTGACGGCCGCCCGTCTCAGGCCCGCGCCCCCTCCGCCTGCGCCCGCTTGAACTCGGAGCGCATCTCGGACTGAAGACGGCCGAGCCGGTAGGCGTCCCGGTTGACGAAGCGCCCCCAGCAGGCGAGCGACGGGTGGACCGCCTCGATCTGCCGCCACATCTCCTGGACGAGGAGGCGGTAGTCGGGGTGCCCCTGCGGCATGGAGCGGAGCTCGCAGAAGTGGATCGCCTCGCGGAGGTTCATCCGGACCGTCCACCGCGCCCGGAACGCGAAGGGGACGACGTACTGCGCCTCGTGCGGGAAGTCGGCGCGGAGCCGCTCGTGCAGCGCCGCGGCCTCCTCCATGCAGGCGTCCCAGAGCGCCCGCCCGTCGATCGCGTCGATCTCGGAGGGGACGTCCCAGCCGTGGGCCGTGGTGAAGAGCTGCCGCTCCTGCGACAGGATCCGGTGGCGGTGGAGGTCCCGGTAGATGCCGAAGTTCCCGAGCAGGTCGAAGGTGTAGTCGACGGCCTCGAGCGCCCGCGGCGGCTTGTCGCGCCGGTGGCGGCGGAGCGCGGCCAGCTCGGCCATCCGCCCCGCGCGCTCGGCCGGGGACATCGCGGCCACGCGGGCGCGGAGGAGCGGCAGGGGCTCCTCGGCGTGCGGGTAGAGGAGGGCGGCGAGCACCGTCGTCTCGGCGTCGGGGTC
>DAOMFB010000533.1:0-2139 GCA_035429585.1 Thermoanaerobaculia bacterium | reverse complement strand
AAGGTCGAGACGAGAGGCGAGGTCGACCTGAAGGCGTGGACGCGGGAGCAGATCACGGCCGAGGCGGCGCGGGCCTTCGTCGCCGCCTGGAAGCAGCGGCAGGAGCTCGGGACACGGAGCGTCGAGACGCTCAAGGAGTTCGTCGACGTCAACGACTACCCGCGCGGCGTCCGCGGCACCGCCCGGGACGCGGTCGCCTACCTCTTCGTCGCCTTCCTCGCCGACACGGGGGGGTGGCGGCCGGAGCAGGCGAGCGAGCTCTTCGCCCTCGACCGCGACGCCCTCGTCGCGGGGAGCCCCTCCACGACGGGCGGCGTGGCGCTCGACGACCCGGCGGTCCACCCGCTCGTCCGGCTCGCCGCGGTCCTCGACGACCACGAGGCGTGGCACCGCGGGCGCGGAGAGCGCGAGGCCGAGCTGGAAGCCCGCCTCGAGCGCTTTCGCCGCCTGAGAAGCGCGTTCACCGATCCCGGCGACCGGGAGGCGGTCCGGAAGGACCTCGGGCGGCGGCTCCCGGCGTTCCGCGACGTGGCGTGGTGGGCCATGGGTCAGGCGGAGCTGGCGGAGGCGACCCGCTCCGGCGAGGGCCCGACCGCCCTCGTTCGGGCCCGGGCGCTCGCTCTCGAGGGAGCGACGGCGTATCCCGACGCCGTCGGAGGCCTCCGGTGCCGGTCCATCGCGGCGGCGATCGAGGCGCCCGACTACCAGCTCGCGTCGATGTCGAGCGACGGCCCCGGGAAGCGGTCGATCGAAGTGCGCCACCGGAACCTCTCCGCGCTCCACTTCCGCGCCTACCGTTTCGACCTCGAGGCGCGGCTCTCCGCGGCGAAGGACTACAACCTCCTTCCGGCCTGGCGCGAGCTGGCCGACCTCGTCCGGAACGGGACGGCGGCCGCCGCATGGAGCGTGGAGCTTCCGGCCACGCCCGACTTCCGGACGCACCGGACCTTCGTGACGCCCCCGCTCCGCGAGGCGGGCCCCTACGTCGTCATCGCCTCGGCCCGGAAGGACTTCGCGGTCGAGCCGAACCGTCTCCTCGGCGTCCACCTCCTCGTCACCGACCTCGCGATGGCCGTCCGGCAGACGGAGAGCGGCGCCATCGAGGCGCGCGTCGTCTCCGGCGCGAGGGGCGCCCCGGTGGCCGGGGCGGCCGTGTCGCTCTGGCGGTTTGACTTGCACAAGGGCGAGCCGCCGCTTCTCGAGAGGACCTCGGGGCCCGCCGGCCTCGCGATGTTCGAGGAGACCGGCGAGAAGGGCGCGAGCTACTTCCTCGTCGCGCGACGGGGGAAGGACGCGGCCCTCGACCCGAACGGGTCGGGCTTCTGGAGGACCCCGCCGCCGTCGGAGACCGCGTCGGCGCTGATCTACACCGACCGGAGCGTCTACCGCCCGCTCCAGCGGGTCCTCTGGAAGATCGTCGCGTACCGGGGCCGGGAGGCACGCTTCGCGACGCTCCCCGAGGCGCCCGTCCACGTCGCCCTCCACGACGCGAACGGCCAGGCCGTCGAGACGAAGAGCGTGAAGACGAACGCCTTCGGGACGGCGGCGGGCGAGTTCTCGGTCCCGGCCGGACGCCTCCTCGGCGCGTGGACGGTCCGGACCTCGCTCGGCGGCGCGGCGCGGATCCAGGTCGAGGAGTACAAGCGGCCCACCTTCGAGGTGACGCTCCGGGAGCCGGCGCAGGCTCTCCGGCTGAACCGCCCGGCGACGCTCCGCGGCGAGGCGCGCTACTACTTCGGCCTGCCCGTGGCCGCCGGCGGCGTCCGCTGGCGCGTCACCCGCGAGCCCGTCTACCCCTGGTGGGGATGGTGGCACTGGGGCGCGCCGCCGGCCGCGGCGCAGGTCGTGGGCGCCGGCTCGTCGCCCCTGCGCGAGGACGGCTCGTTCGAGCTGACCTTCACGCCGAAGGCGGACGAGCGGGCGGCGGGGGGCGCCGCCGCCTCGAAGGAGGTGACGTGGCGCTACGCCGTCACCGCGGACGTGACGGACGAGGGAGGCGAGACCCGCTCCGCCGAGCGGCGCTTCCGGCGCGGCTGCGTCGCGGTGGAGGGGCGCTGGGGCGCGGACGGCGGCTTGGTCCGTTGAGGGGAGGAGGGGAGGGGAGGGCATTGCCGTTTGGGTAGGACCAGATCCAAGAAA
>DAOMFB010000532.1:0-2145 GCA_035429585.1 Thermoanaerobaculia bacterium | reverse complement strand
TGACGTACGGCGTCGCGGCCCTCCGCCGGGCGCTCGGCGCCGGCGGCGCCGGCCTCCCCGGCTGGGGGCTCTCGGCGGCCGTGACGCTCCTCTTCGCGGCGGCCCTCTACGCCGCCGCCCTCTTCGTCGCGACGAAACGGCCGGTCCGCCGCGCCGGGAGCAGACTCGCGGCATGACGACTCCGACCGCCCCCCGGCGCCCGGGACGCCGCGGCCTTCCGCTCGCCCTCGCCGCGCTCGGCCTTCTCGCGTCGCTCGCCCTCCTCGCCTGGACCTGGAACCTCCGACAGACCCTCCGCACGTACGGACGCGCGGAGCTGCCCCGCCTGACGACCGTTCCCGACTTCTCGACGACGTCGGAGTCGGGCGCGACCGTGACGAAGGCCTCGCTCGCCGGGACGGTCTTCGTCGCGGACTTCATCTTCACGACCTGCCAGGGGATCTGCCCCGGCATGACCGCGAAGATGAAGTCCCTCGCCGGGACGCTCCGGGACGAGCCGCGCGTCCGCTTCGTCTCCTTCACGGTCGACCCGGAGCACGACACCCCCGAGGTCCTCGCCCGCTACGCGCGGGAGCACGGGGCCGATCCCGCCCGCTGGAGCTTCCTCCGGACGGACGCCGAAAGCCTCCGCCGGCTCTGCCGGGAGGGCTTCCGGCTCGCCGTGGAGGACGCGGGCCCGGCCGCCCGCGAGCCGATCCTGCATTCCACCCGCTTCGTCCTCGTCGACGGGACCGGAACCATCCGCGGCTACTACGACAGCGACGAGCCGGGCGCGATGGAAGCGCTCGCGGCCGACGCGCGGACGCTCGCGCGCGAGGCGGGCCGCGCGCGATGAGCTTCTCCGACCTGCCGACGGTGAACGCCCTTCTGAACGCCACGTGCGCCGCGCTCCTCGTCTCGGGCTGGGCGCTGATCCGGTCGGGGCGGCGCGACGCGCACCGGCGGGCGATGACGGCCGCTCTCCTCTGCTCGGCCCTCTTCCTCGTCTCCTATCTCGCCTACCACGCCCGGGCGGGGAGCGTCCGGTTCGCCGGGACCGGCGCCGTCCGGACGGTCTACCTCGCGATCCTCGGGACGCACACCGTCCTCGCGGCGGTCGCCCTCCCGCTCGCCCTCGCGGCCTTCGTCCTGGCCCGCCGCGGGCGCTTCGAGACCCATCGCCGGCTCGCGCGCTGGACGCTCCCGATCTGGCTCTACGTCTCCGTGACGGGCGTCGCGGTCTACTGGATGCTCTACCGCTCGGCCTGGGGCCGCTGAGCCGGCGCCGTCCCGCCCCATCGCTCCACGAGCTCGCGGATCCGGGCGAGGCTCACGGGCTTCGTGACGAAATCGTTCATCCCCTCGGCCTCGCACCGCCGGCGGACGTCCTCCGAGGCGAGCGCCGTCAGCGCCACCACCGGGAGGTCCGCCCCTCCCGGCAGGGCGCGCAGGCGGCGCAGCACCTGGTACCCGTCCATCTCCGGCATCTGGAGGTCGAGAAGGACGAAGGAGATCGGCTGGCGGGCCACGGCCTCGGAGGCCTTGGGGCCGCTGCGGGCGACGACGACCTCGGCGCCCCGCGAGCGCAGCATGTGGGCGAGGAGCTCGCGGTTCTCGTCGTTGTCCTCCACGAGGAGGACGCGGGGGGCCGACGGGCGTCCCCCCGCCCGCACCGCCTCGAGACGCCGGAGGAGCTGCCGCGTCGTCTCGGCGAGGTCGACCTCGGCCCGGGCCCTCTGGATCGGCCCCGACGTCTCGTCCCGCGCGCGGCGGACGGCCTCGGCCACCTCCTCGACCGAGGCCCGGAACTCGCGGGCCGAGGACTCGATTGCTTCCGCCGCGGCGGCCCGCGCCTCGATGAGCGCGCTCCGGGCCGACTCGAGCTGCTCGAGGAGCGCCCGCCGGGACGTCCCGTCGACGAGGGCGACGTCCGCTCCCCCGCCGGCGCGCGCCGACGCGAGGACGTGGACCGGCCGCGACGCGCCGTCCACGGAGACGAGGACGCCGTCGAACTCCGAAAGGGGCCCGGGACCCTCCGCCCGGCGCCCCCGGCGCGCGATGCCGTCGAGGGCCTCGCGAAGCCCCGCGGGAAGGATGTCGGCCCGGGCGAGGTCCGTTCCGAGGAGCAGATCCATCCGCCGTCCGGGCCACTCTGAGAGGCGGGGG
>DAOMFB010000531.1:0-2148 GCA_035429585.1 Thermoanaerobaculia bacterium | reverse complement strand
TCGAAGTCGACGCCGAAGAGCCCCGAGAACCGCTTTCCCCCGGCGTCGCGCGTCAGGAGGACGCGCCGCTCGCCGTCCACGAGGAGGACCGACGACAACGGCGCGTCGCTCGTCGCGACGACCCTCACGACGCTCCCCTGCGGCGCCCGGGACGGGACGAGGGTCACGCGGAGGGCGGCCCCGGCGGCCGGCGGGGCGAGCAGCGCGGCGGCGAGGAGCCCGGCGAGGGCCTTCACGGAGCGAAGAGGAGCGGCCGCCCCGCGGCGGGCCGCGACAGCCGCGTCGCCGCTCCCGACGGGTCGCCGTCCTTCCAGAAGGGGAACTGGTCCATCCGGTGGGGCGACCCGACGTGCCCGGAGACGCCGAACGGGACGACCAGCGTGGCGGCGTCCGGCTCGCCCCAGTCCACGCCGAAGCGCATCGACTGGCCGAACGCCGGCGTCTGGACCCGCGGGACGCCCGAGGCTCCCGGCATCGGAAGCCGGGGGGCGTCGAAGACCCGGGAGAGGCCCGGGACGAGGCCGAGCGGGTGCCGCGCGTTCAGGCGGTTCTGGTTCCCCCAGCTCCAGCGTGACCGGTCCGGCCCCTGCGCCTCGACGAGGGAGCGGAGCGCCTTCTCGACGACGAGCCTCATCGCCGCCGGCTTGTCGCCCAGCCCGGCGCGCCGCCACGCGGCGCGGTCGGCCAGCGCCACGTCGAGGACCCGCTCCTCGGAGAGGGAGACCCCGTCCGTCCGGACCTTCCAGACCTCCAGCGTCCGTTCCGCGAGGCGGTTCCGGAGGGCGCGGGCGACGAGGAACCGGGCGCTCCGGGCGTCGGCGCTCCCGTCCCACCCGGAGAAGAGCGACGCGAGGTCGGGCGGCAGGTACGGGACGAAGGCTTCCGCGAGGCGCCGCATCGGCTCCGACACGACGTCGACCTGCATCGCCTCCACCGCCCGCCGGTCGAGCTTCGCGCCGGCCCGCCTCGCGGCCTCGATCAGGTCGCGGATCCGCCGCGCGCGCACCGAGGACCAGAAGTGCGACGAGACGGGCACGGGGAAGCTCGTTCCGATGACGCGGTGGTTCGCGGTCACGAGGTAGCCCGACGCCGGGTTCACGACCCGCGGCAGCTGCGCGGGGGGGAGGAACCCCCGCCAGTCGTTTCCCGGGTCCGAACCGTCGTACGGGAGCGAGCCGTCGGTCCCCGGCCGCCTTAGGGGGACGAGCCCGGTCGCTCGCCAGCCGATGTCGCCCCCGGGCGTGGCCCACACGACGTTCTGCGCCGGGCCGAGGAAGCCGTCGAGCGCCCGGTCGAAGTCGGCGGCCGACCCCGCCGTCATCATCTCGGCAATCGGGAGCCGCAGGTTCCCCGGGTCGAGGGCCGTCCAGGCCAGCGCGAGGTCCTTCGTCACGAGGGGGCCGTGCGACGTCGCCCGGATCTCGAGCCGCTCGGGGGGCGCGCCGCGGACCGGGATCGACTCCACGCGCACCGCCACCGGCTCCGACCCGGCGCCCCGTGCCGCGCGTCCGTCCGCGATCGACTCCCGGTAGAGGTCCTGCACGTCCGTGTAGAGGTTCGTGAAGCCCCACGCGATCGCGTCGTTCTTTCCGAGGACGACCCCGGGAAGGCCGGGGAGCGTCACCCCTTCCACCGGCCGGCCGGCGATCTCGAACCGCATCGGCAGCCAGAGGGCCGGCATGTTGATCCCGAGGTGGGGGTCGTTGGCGAGGATCGGCTTCCCGCTCTTCGTGAGGGCGCCCGAGAGGACCCAGTTGTTCGAGCCCGCCGCCGCGTCCCCGTCCGCGGGGGAGCCGCCGGCCCCGCGGACCGGCCCCGCCACGGCGAGCTCCGGGAGGGGGGGCGGGCCGACGGGCGCGGCGTCCGGCACGATCGTCGGGTCGTCGGCCGAGACGGTCGAGAAGACGAAGCGGGCCACGTCCGCGGGGAGATGCCGGTTCGCGTCGCGCGCGGCCTCGTCCCGCCAGACCGTGGTGAGGTCCTCGTACATGAGGAGGAGGACGAGGAGGGCGTCCGCCGGCGCAAAGTCGCGCGGCCGGTTCCCGAGGAGCGCGAACTCGAGGCCGAGCCGCCCCGGATGGGAGGCGAGGAACGCGTTGATGCCGTCGGAGAGGGCCTCGAGGTGGAGGCGCTCCGCGTCCGGAAGGA
>DAOMFB010000530.1:0-2150 GCA_035429585.1 Thermoanaerobaculia bacterium | reverse complement strand
CGCCAGCAGCCGGCTGACGGGATAGTGGTCGTTTTCGTCACGCACCGCGTCGGCCTCGTACCGCACCGGCGCTTCCATGGCGGTGACCATCAACAGTTGCAGCAGATGATTCTGGAACATGTCGCGCAGCACGCCCGCTTTGTCGTAGTAGCCGCCGCGGCGGCCGACAGTGCGTTGCCGCGCGGCGGCGGCGCCGCGATCCGGTTCGGATTCGGCGCCGGGCCGTTCAGGAGCGTGATGATGGCCTCGCCGATGGCGATCCGGTCGCCCGCGGCCAGCGAGGCGGACCGGACGACGGAGCCGTTGAGCGTGACGTCGGAGCCGGGCGAGGTCCCGAGGACGTCGAGCCGGAGTTCGTCGCCCGACACCGAGATCCGGGCGTGCCGCCCGAGAACACCCCGCGCGCGCACCACCAGGTCGTTTCCCGACGAAGCGCCGATGTGAATGACGTCGCGATGGACCTTCCGGACTTCCGACTCACCGCCGGCCTTCCGGACCTCGAAGCTCAGCATGGAAGGCTGCCTCCCGGGAGCACAGGGACGAAATCTGAACAGAAAGATCGTAGCACGCTCCGCCACCGCTGTCCGGCCGCGGGCGTCAGCTTTTGAACGGTCCCGGAGCCCACCCCTCCGTAAAATCCGGGGTCAGGACGAACGTGCCGCGCCCCCCCGCTCCGCCGCCTCCCTTCCGCGCGCCCCACGACGCGACCCTCGTCCGCATCGTCGACGCCGTCCGCGCCGCCCTCGACCCCGACGCCGTCGACCTGGAGGTCCATCACCTCCCGGAGCGGTCCCGCTACCGGCGGCGGTTCCTCCGCCACCGCGTCTCGGGCCCGCGCGCCGTCACGAAGGCCGCTCGCCCGCCGAACGCCGCCCTGCGCCTCGAGCTCCCCTTCCACTGCCCCGGCCTCGTGGACGGGCGGCTCGTCCTCCGGCGTCGGACGCTCCGCCCCTGGACCGGGCCGGAGCGGCTCCGCTTCGAGCTGCTCGCCCCCCTCGCCTCCCTCCTCCTGGAGCTCGCCGCCCGGTGCGAGATGCAGGGAGACGCCCCGCGGGGGGCCCTCTCGCTCACTCCCGAGCAGATGCGCCCTCACCTCCGGTCCCTCGGCCTCTCGGCGCGCGAGTCGGAGGTCGTGACGGCGCTCCTGAAGGGGCTGCGGAACGCGGAGATCGCCCGCGAGCTCTTCATCACGGAGTGGACCGTCAAGGACCACCTGAAGCACGTCTTCGCGAAGCTCGGCGTCCGCTCCCGGGGCGGCCTCCTCCGGGCGCTGCTCGACGAGACGCTTCTCTCGTGACGGGAGGCGTGCTAGCGTCTCGCGCCGCCCGGCGGCACTCCTGAATGTTCCGTCTGAAGAAACTCGACATCCAGGGCTTCAAGTCGTTCGTCGACCGGACCGCCCTGACGCTCCCCGGCCGCATCACCGCCATCGTCGGCCCGAACGGGTCCGGCAAGTCGAACATTGCCGACGCCGTCCAGTGGGTCCTCGGCGAGCAGTCCGCCAAGAGCCTCCGCGGCACCACGATGGAGGACGTCATCTTCCACGGCGCCGCCCGGCGGAAGGCCATCGGAATGGCCGAGGTCACGCTCACGCTCGAGTCCCGCGGCGGGGACCAGTGGGCGGAGACGGGGGGCGAGGTGACGATCGCCCGCCGCGTGACGCGCGACGGCGAGAGCGACTACGTCCTGAACGGCCGGAAGTGCCGCCTGCGCGACGTACAGGACCTCCTCCTCGGCACCGGCCTCGGCGTCAGGGCCTACTCCATCATCGAGCAGCAGAAGATCGAGCTGATCCTCTCGACGAAGCCCCAGGACCGCCGGCGCCTCATCGAGGAGGCGGCGGGGGTCTCCAAGTACAAGATCCGCAAGCGCCAGGCCGAGCTGAAGCTCGAAGAGACGCGCGCGAACCTCCTCCGCCTCTCGGACATCGTCGGCGAGATCGAGCGGACCTGCGCGTCCCTGAAGCGGCAGGCCTCGCGCGCCGCCCGGTGGAAGGAGCAGGCGGAGATCCTCGCCGGCCGGAAGAAGCTCCTCTCGCGGCTCAAGGCCGACCATCTCGCCACGGGCCTCGCGGCGGCCGACGCGGCGCTCCGCGAGGCGACCGACGCCGAGGCCGCCGCGCTGGCCGAGCGCGGGCGGCTCGACGCCGC
>DAOMFB010000529.1:0-2152 GCA_035429585.1 Thermoanaerobaculia bacterium | reverse complement strand
GTGCCCGAACTTCAGCTTGTAGGTCGTCCCGCCGAGCGCGGGGCCGAGGAGCTGGTGCCCGAGGCAGATGCCGAAGACCGGCTTGCCCGAGGCGACGAGCTTCTTCACCGTCGCCACGCACTCCGGGAGCGCCTCGGGGTCGCCCGGCCCGTTGGAGAGGAAGAAGCCGTCGAAGCCCCCCGCGAGGAGCTCCTTCGGCGTCGCCGTGGCCGGGAAGACGGTCGGGGCGAGGCCCCGCGCCGCGAGCATCCGGAGGATGTTCCGCTTCACCCCGTAGTCCAGCGCGGCGATCCGCTTGCGCGCGCCCGCGGGCGGGAGCCCGGCCGTCCAGTCGTACCGCGCCTTCGTCCCCACCGTCAGGGCGAGCGCCGCGCCCGCCATCGTCGGCTGCTTCCGGATCTCCTCGACGAGGGCCTCCGCGCCGGTGTCGGTCGCCGCCTCGGTCGAGATCGCGCCGCGCATGACCCCGATCGTCCGGAGGTGCCGCACGAGCGCCCGCGTGTCGAGGCCGTCGATCCCGACGATCCCGGCGCCCGCGAGGCTCTCGGCCATGGTCCGCCGGCCGCGCGCCGAGGAGAAGCGGTCGGGGAAGTGCCGCGCCGCGAAGCCCGACACCTGGATCCGCTCCGACTCCACGTCCTCGTCGTTCAGGCCGTAGTTCCCGATGTGGGAGGCCGTCATGACGACGATCTGGCCGCTGTACGACGGGTCGGTCAGCGTCTCCTGGTACCCGGCCATCCCGGTGTTGAAGACCACCTCGCCGAAGGTGGTCCCCTCCGCCCCGACGTTCCGGCCGAAGAAGCGCCGGCCGTCCTCGAGGACGAGCGCCGCCGGCTTCACGCGCTCCGCCCCACGGCGGCCGCGACCGGCCGGATGCGCGCCATCAGGTCGGCGAAGAGCTGCGGCGTGAGCGCCTGCGGCCCGTCGGAGAGCGCCTCCTCGGGCTTGTTGTGGACCTCGACGATCAGGCCGTCGGCCCCGGCCGCGATGGCTGCGCACGACATCGGCGTCACCTTGTCGCGGCGCCCCGTCCCGTGCGAGGGGTCGACGACGATCGGCAGGTGGGAGAGCCGCTCGACCGCCGGGACGACCGACAGGTCGAGCGTGTTGCGCGTGTGGTCGGCGAAGGTCCTGACGCCCCGCTCGCAGAGGACGATGTTCGGGTTCCCCTCGGCCATGACGTACTCGGCGGCGAGAAGGAACTCCTCCAGCGTGGCCGACATCCCGCGCTTCAGGAGGACCGGCTTCCCCGACCGGCCCACCAGCTTCAGCAGTTCGAAGTTCTGCATGTTCCGCGCGCCGACCTGGAGGCCGTCCGCGTAGCGCGAGACGAGGTCGACGTTGGCCGTGTCGAGCACCTCGGTCACGACGGGGAGGCCGGTCTCCGCCCGGGCGGCGGCCAGGATCTTCAGCCCCTCCTCCCCCAGCCCCTGGAACGAGTAGGGGGACGTCCGCGGCTTGAAGGCGCCTCCCCGGAGGATGTGCCCTCCAAGGCGCTTCACCTCGCGCGCCACGGCGACCGTCTGCTCGAGGGACTCCACGGCGCAGGGCCCCGCCATGACGACGATCCGCGGCCCGCCGATGGCGACGTCGCCGATGGAGACGACGGTGTCCTCTGGGTGGAACTCCCGCGAGACGAGCTTGTAGGGGTGCGAGACCCGGATGACCTCGAGGACCCCCGGGAGGTTCTCGAAGGCGGCCGGGCCGATGGCCCCCTTGTTGCCGGTCAGCCCGATGGCGGTCCGCTGGGCCCCGGGGATCGGGTGGGCCTTCAGCCCGAGGCGCTCGGCGGCGCCGACGACGCGGCCGACGTCCTCGTCGGTCGCGGTGCGGTCCATGACGATGAGCAAGGCGCCTCCTCCCGGCGTTTATACTTCAACCGGGCCGGAGCCGCTTCCCGGCCCGCCGAGGTTTCACCGATGGCCAGGATCCGAAACGCCGTCCTCGCTCTCGCCGCCGCGCTCCTCCTGCCGGCCGTGCTTCTGGCGGCCGACTACGTCATCTACACCAAGGAAGGGCAGCGGATCCCGGCGCGGGAGAAGCCCGTCGTCCAGGGGAACCGCCTCGTCTTCCGGACGCCCCTCGGCGCCCAGCAGTCGATGGCCCTCGCCGACTACGACGAGGAGCGCACCCTGAAAGCCAACCAGGAGGG
>DAOMFB010000528.1:0-2161 GCA_035429585.1 Thermoanaerobaculia bacterium | reverse complement strand
CGCGCGTTCCTTCCGCACCGCGCGGTGGAGCTGGTCGGGGTGGAGGCGGGCGGGCGCGGCCTCGCGCCCGGAGAGCACGCGGCGCGGTTCGGGCCGGGACGGCCGGGCGGCCTGCACGGGACCCGGACGCTCCTCCTGCAGGACGACGGGGGGCAGATCCTCCCGACGCACTCCGTCTCGGCCGGCCTCGACTACCCGGCCGTCGGGCCCGAGCACGCCCGCCTCGCCGAGCTGGGACGGGCGCGCTACGTCTCCGTTCCCGACGACGAGGCGCTCGCGGCCTTCCACCGGCTGGCCGAGACGGAAGGGATCATCCCGGCCCTCGAGACGGCCCACGCGGTCGCCTGGGCGATCGCCGAGGCCCCGAAGCGCCCGGGCGCGACGATCCTCGTGAACCTGTCGGGCCGCGGCGACAAGGACGTCCAGGCGGTCGCCCGGCTCGAGGGGGAGACCCCGTGAGAACCCGGATCGGCAAGGCCTTCGCCGCGGCCGCCCGGCAGGACCGCGCCGCCCTCGTCGTCTTCGTCGAGGCGGGGGATCCCGACCTCGCGACGACGCGGCGCCTCCTGCCGGCGCTGGCGGCCGCGGGCGCCGACGTCGTCGAGCTGGGGATCCCCTTCCGCGACCCGATCGCCGACGGGCCGGTCATCCAGCGCGCGAGCGAGCGGGGTCTCGCCTCGGGGGCGACCCTCCCGGCCGTGCTGGACCTCCTGGGGGAGCTCCGGGGAGAGGGCTTCGGGACCGCCGTCGTCCTCTTCGGCTACGCGAACCCGATCCTCGCGCTGGGGGAGGAGGCGTTCGTCGCGAGGGCGAAGGGGGCCGGCGCCGACGGGGTCCTCGTCACCGACCTCCCGGCCGAGGAGGCCGGGGGCTTCTCGAGGCTCCTCCGCCGGGCCGGCCTCGACCTCGTCTCCCTCGTGGCGCCGACCTCTCCCGACGGGCGCCTCCGGAAGGCGGCGGCGCTCTCCCGGGGCTTCCTCTATCTCGTCTCGCGGACCGGCGTGACCGGGGCGCGGGCGGAGCTCGCCGAGGGTCTCGCCGGCCTCGTGGACCGGGTCCGGCGGCAGGCGCGGCGCCTTCCCGTCGCCGTCGGCTTCGGCATCTCCAGCGCGGAGCAGGCCGCCGCCGTGGCGCGGCTCGCCGAGGGAGTCGTCGTCGGGAGTGCGCTAGTCTCGGCGATGGAGGACGCGGTGCGGGAGAATCGCGACCCCGTCGAGGCCGCCGCCGGGACGGTCCGGGAGCTCGCCGCCGCCGTTCGGCGCGCGTGAGGGCGGAGGACGAAGGCCCGGCTCCCGTCCCGTGGGCGGTGCGGATCGGAGCGGCCGACCGGGACGGGCTGGCCGCCCTCGTCGCCGAGAACCTCGAGAGCTTCTCCGAGCGGGAAGTCCTCCTCGTCCTGGGGCACCCGTACGCCACGACGGCGATCCTCGAGCAGGTCGTCCGGGCGCGCGCCTTCCTCCGGGTGCGGGCGGTCCGCCGGGCCCTCGCCGCGCACCCGGCCACGCCGCGCGCCGAGGCCCTCCGGATGCTCGACGACCTGGGATGGCGCGACCTCGCGGCCGTCGCCCGGGACGTGCGCGCCCCGGCGCCGGTGCGGCAGGCCGCCAACCGCCGACTGCGGGAGCGCCTGAGGCGGCTCTCGATCGGGGAGAAGACCGCCCTCGCCCGGCTCGCGGACCGGGACCTGTTCCAGCCGCTCCTCGAGGAGAACGAGCCGGCGGTCCTCGAGGCGCTCTGCCAGAACGCCCGCCTGACGGGCGACGACCTCGTCCGCTGGCTGACCGTGGGCCGGGCCACGCGGGGCGCGGTCGAGGCGCTGGCGGGGACGGCCCGGTGGTCGGAGCGCCCCGCCGTCCGGGAGGCGCTGATCCGGCACCGTCAGACGCCCCGGGCGGCGGCCCTCGCCCTCCTCCTCTCGGCGACCCGCCCGGAGTGGCTCCGGCTCGGCCGGGACGAGACGCTGCCGGCCCTGCTCCGGGCGTGGGCGCGGCGCCTCGCCGATTCCCCCGCCCCGTTCATTGACAGGGGGCGGAAGCGGGCCGTAACGTAGCGTCGGGTGAATCTGGTCGAGGCGCCCCGGGATTTCGGCGAAGAGCTCCGGCGCGAGCGGGGGCTCCGGGACGTGACACGCGAGCAGCTCGCGCTCGTGACGAAGGTCTCC
>DAOMFB010000527.1:0-2161 GCA_035429585.1 Thermoanaerobaculia bacterium | reverse complement strand
GCTCCTCCTGCCGCTCGACCTCCCGCCCCGCCGGGCGCACGGCACGATCCGGACTTTCCTGGCGGTCGCGCTCCTCGCGACCCTCGCCCACCCGCTGGCCGCCGCGGCCGTCCGGCTGAAGCTCGGCGGCGGGTCGCTGGACGGCCTCGCCTGGATGGAGCGGGAGACGCCGGGAGACCGCCTCGCGGTGGGCTGGATCCGGCGTCACGCGGGGCGGGACGCCGTGATCGCGGAGGCGACGGGGAACCCCTACTCCGACTACGGGCGGATCGGCGCGGCCACGGGGCGCCCGACCCTTCTCGGCTGGGCGAACCACGAAGGGCTCTGGCGGGCCGAGTCGGGGGACGCGGAGATCCGCGGCCGGCAGGGCGACCTCCTGACGATCTACCAGTCGATGGACATCCCGGCCGTCCTCGACGTCGTCAAGAAGCGGAACGTCGACTTCGTGGTCCTGGGTCCGCTGGAGCTCAAGCAGTACGGGGCGAACGCGTTCCCGACGCGGGGCGCCTTCCGGAAGGTCTTCGAAGAGCAGGGGACGGCGCTCTACGCGCCGATGCAATGACGACGAGCCGCTTCTTCGCCTCCGAGACCGAGAAGAGGGCGTGGATCGCGCTCCTCCTCCTCTCGGCCCTGCTGCGCGTCGTCGCCCTCGGCGCCCGCCCCTTCCATCACGACGAGTCGATCCACGCCTGGGCCTCGAACCGGCTCGTCACCGAGGGGAACTACAAGTACGACCCCGTCTACCACGGTCCGGTCCAGTACTACATGGTCGGGCTGGCCCTCCGGATCCACGGGCTCTTCGCGAACCCCCGGGCGATGGCCCCGGGCGAGGCGGACGCAGCCGCGCGCCTGCCGGCCGCCCTCGGCGGCGTGGCGCTCGTGGGCCTCGCGCTCCTCCTCCGCCCCCGCTTCGGCTCCACGGCCGCCCTCGTGGCCGGCGGGCTCCTCGCCGTCTCGCCGAACTTCCTCTACTACACGCGCTTCTGCCGCGAGGACGTCTGGAGCCTTCTCGGCACGGCCGGGGCGTTCCTCTTCCTGGACGAGTGGCTACGGAGCCGGCGCCTCCGCGACCTCGTCCTCGCGAGCCTCTTCCTCTCGGTGGCGTTCGCGTCGAAGGAGAACTTCTACGTCCTCGGGGCGCTCATGGCCCCGGCCGTCCTCGCCGCGTGGGCCGAGCCCGGGCGCGGCCTCGACGTCTGGAACCGCCTCCGCCGGCTCATCGACTTCCTCGAGGAGCACGCGGTCGCCCTCGCCGGGGCGATCCTTTTCTTCTTCAACGTCTCGCTCCTCCTCTACACGGTCTTCCTCAACCATCCCGAGTCGGGGAACCCCGTCGTCGAGGCGATCAGCTACTGGTGGGGGCAGCACAAGGTCGAGCGCGTCAGCGGGCCGAAGACCTACTACCTGCCGCGCCTCCTGCTCTACGAGTTCGCGATCCTGATCCCCGCCCTCGCCCGGATCGTCGGCCGCTGGCGGGCGCTCTCGGCCGTCGAGCGGTTCCTCGCCGGGTGGGGCGTCTCCTCGCTCGCCATGTACGCGTACCTCGGCGAAAAGACCCCGTGGCTCATCGTCCACCAGGTCCTTCCCTTCGTGCCGCTCGCGGCCACCGCGTGGGTGGAGGGGTGGGCGTCGAGCCGGCGCTGGCGGATCGCCGGGGCCGCCGCCGCCGCCGTGACCGTCTGGTTCTCGCTGCGGCTCTCCTTCGTCTACCCGGCGATCACGCCGAACGTGCCGGCGGCGGAGTCGGTCATCTACGTCCAGACGACGCCCGAGCTACTCGAGCTGCGTGACCAGATCCTCGCCTACGGCCGCGTCGGCGAGGTGCCCGCGGCGATCGTCACCGGAGAGGCGGGCTGGCCCATGAGCTGGTATCTCCGGCGCGCGCCGGTGAACTGGGAGATGCCGCGGGGCGACCTCCGCCCGCCGATGGTCGTCTGCGACCTGAACCAGGCGGACAAGGCCGCCGCCGCCCTCGGCCCGGGCTACGTCCGGGAACGGGACGTGCCGTTCCGGGCCTGGTGGATCCCGGAGACCTCCCTGAAGCCCCTCGTCCCGTCCCCCGGCGATCTCCTGAAGTACGTCGTCACGCGCGACGTCTGGCGCGGGGGCCTGCCGCCCGGCACGAACCCGATCGGCGCCGTCTACGTCGCCGTCTTCCGCC
>DAOMFB010000526.1:1509-2163 GCA_035429585.1 Thermoanaerobaculia bacterium | reverse complement strand
AAGGGGTCTCCGTTCGTGGCGGCCGTGAACCTGCCGTTCCCGCCCGGGGGGGACCC
Source organism: Thermoanaerobaculia bacterium (assembly GCA_035429585.1). Lineage (GTDB taxonomy): Bacteria > Acidobacteriota > Thermoanaerobaculia > UBA5066 > UBA5066 > DAOMFB01. Next base: position 2,107 of record DAOMFB010000526.1, on the reverse strand, counting down.
GCACGCGGCCCTCCCCTGGATGCGCCTCGCCGAGACGGTGGGGCGGTTCGTGGGGCACGCGGCCGGCGCGCCGCCGACCGCCGTCGCGGTCTCCCTCGCCGGCGTGCCCGACGCCGTCCGGAAGGCCTGCGCCGTGTCGGCCGTCCGCGGCGTCCTGTCGCCGTCGTACGGGGACGACGTGAACCTGGTGAACGCGCCGGCGCTCGCGCGCCTGAACGGCGTCGCGGTGACCGACTCGGTGCGGGACGACGCCGGCGGCTACGCGAACCTCGTCGGCGTGACGCTGACGACGGCGGCCGGGACGCGCTCGGCGTCCGGGACCCTCTTCGAGGCCCGGCACGGACGGATCGTGGAGTTCGACGGGCTGCCGGTCGAGTTCACGCCGGAGGGGACCCTCCTCGTCATCACGAACCGGGACGTCCCCGGCGTCGTGGGGCGGATCGGGACGTTCCTCGGGGAGAAGGGCGTCAACATCGTCGACCTCGGGCTGGCCCGCGGCCGCGCCGGCCGCGCGGCGGCCGTCGTTCGGGTGGAGCGCCCGGACGGCGCCCCCGTGGACCCGTCCGTCGCGCAGGGCGTCGCCGCCCTCGCCGGCATC
>DAOMFB010000526.1:0-1499 GCA_035429585.1 Thermoanaerobaculia bacterium | reverse complement strand
GCGAAGCGGCGCGGGGAGCTCGCCGCGCTCGAGGGAATCGAGTCCGTCCGTCTCGTGAGGCTCTCGTGACCGGTCGGACTCGGGTCGCGGTCGTCTTCGGGGGGCCGTCGCGGGAGCACGGCGTCTCCTTCCTCTCGGCCCGGTGCGTCCTCGACAACCTGCCGAAGAAGCCGTACGAGGCCGTTCCGGTCTTCGTCGGCAAGGACGGCCTCTGGTGCGGGCCGGAGGACTCGGCCGCCGAGATGCACCGGCAGTTCCAGCGCCCGCCGCGCGACCTGCTCCTCGACGGCGTGAAGCCGGGCTCGCGCCCGGCGGACGGGCCGCGCATCGTCGCCTCCTTCCTCAAGGCGTACGAGGCGGCGAAGCCGGACGTCGTCTTCCCGATGGTCCACGGCACGTGGGGCGAGGACGGCGTCGTCCAGGGCCTTCTCGAGGCGATGGGGATCCCGTACGTCGGCTTCGGCGTGGCGGCCTCCGCCGTCGGGATGGACAAGGCCTTCATGAAGGCCGCGTTCGGCGCGGCGGGGCTGCCGCAGACCCGCTACCAGGTCGTCCCGCGCGAGGACTGGAGCCGCGCCGGACGCCGCGACCTCGTCCTGACGCGGCTCGCGGCCCTCCCGCTCCCGCTCTTCGTGAAGCCGGCCTGCGCCGGCTCTTCGGTCGGCATCACGAAGGTGAAGGCCCACGACGACCTGCCGGCCGCCATCGAGACGGCGCTGGCGGTCGACGCGCGCGCCCTCGTCGAGGTGGGGGTCGACGGGCGCGAGATCGAGTGCTCGGTGCTCGAAGGGGAGGAGGGGGGCGCGACGGAGGCCTCGCTCCCCGGCGAGATCGTCCCGGGGCACGAGTTCTACGACTACGAGGACAAGTACATCGACACCGGATCGCGGAGCGTCATTCCGGCGGAGCTGCCGGCGGGGGTCGTCGCCGAGATCCGGGGCCTCGCCGTGGCGGCCTTCGACGTGCTCGGCGGCGCCGGCTTCGCGCGGGTCGACTTCTTCCTCGAGCGGAAGAGCGGGCGGGTCCTCCTGAACGAGATCAACTCGCTCCCGGGCTTCACGCCGATCTCGATGTTCCCGAAGATGTGGGAGGCGACCGGCCTCGAGCTGCCGGACCTTCTGGACCGGCTCGTCCGGAGCGCCTTCCGCCGCCCGCTCCGCGGCCGCTAGAACGGTTTCCGCTTCGCCGCCGCGACCTCCTTCTCGAGCGCCGCGTTCCAGTCGGCGGGGCTCTCCGTCCCGAGGCGGTCGAGCCGCCGCGCGGCGAGGACCAGCTTTCGGACGGCCGGGGTGAGGGCGATCCGGACCTCGGCGCGCGGGACGTCGGCCTCGTCGAGGAAGAGAAGGGCCTCCGCAGATCGCGGGGGCGGGAGCGCCTTCCCGGCGTCGAGGGCGGCGAGGGCGTCGAGCGCGACCGCGGCCATTCCCGAGAGGGCTCGCGAGACCGACCGGACGGGGTGGAGGGAGGCGCGGGGGAGGACGGGGGGGGCGGGGGCGGGG
>DAOMFB010000525.1:0-2163 GCA_035429585.1 Thermoanaerobaculia bacterium | reverse complement strand
GGCGGAGGGGGAGCGGCCCGGGGGCCTTCTCGCGCGGCTCGGCGCCGTGATCGTGGACGGCGTCATCGTGTCGGCGATGGACGTCCTGCTCGTCTCGCCGGCCGGCCTGATCCTCTATTTCCGCCCGGCGCTCTCGGCCGCGCCGGCGGCGTCCGACCCGCTCCTCTTCGGCACCGGCCTCCTCTGCGTCTCTCTGGCCGCCGTGGCGAACGTCCTCTACCTCGTGGCCTTCTGGGCCCTCAGGGGCCGGACGCCGGGGAAGGCCCTCCTCGGGCTGGCCATCGTCCGGCGGGGCGGACGGGTCGGCGACGGGATCGGCTGGAGCCCGGCGCTCCTCCGCTGGCTCGTCATGGGGCTCGGCGGCATTCCCTTCGGGCTCGGATGGTGGATCGCGGCGTTCCGGAAGGACCGCCGCGCCTGGCACGACCTCGCCGCCGGGACCCGGGTCGTCCGGACGCGCTGACCGCGGGTCAGCCCGCGAGGAGGGCCCGGAGCGCCGGGGAGAGCCACGCCTCTTCCGCCCGCGGCGAGCCGCCGCGCCGCCGGAACGTCTCGAGGCACCCCTTCGCCCTGGCGAGGAGCGACCGGTCGGTGCTCCCCTCGAGGACGAAGCGCGACGCGTAGAGGACGGCGGCGAGAAGCTCGGGCTCGGCGGCGCCGGGACGGGCGGCGCGGACCTTCACGAGCTCCGCTTCCGCCTCCCGGAACCGGCCTTGGGCGATCGTCTCGATGAGGGGAAGGAGGGAGGCCGACGCCGGACGAGGGGCTTCCTTCGCGCCGGTCGCCGCTTTCCGGGCGTCCAGGACCCTCACGCGCGCGAGCAGGTCGGCGTACTCGGCCCGCGTCTCGATGACGCCCCCCTCGCGGGACCGCGCGAAGGCCCGGCGGGCGGCCTCGTCCTCTCCGAGCTCCATGGCGGCGACGCCGAGCCAGTAGTACGGGTCGTACCACTCGATCTGCCGGCGGCTCGACCCGAACCCTTCCGCCGGCCTCGTGTGCCCCGTGGCGAGAGCGGCGTTCAACCGCTCCTTCGCCGTCCGGAAGTCCCCCTTGTTCAGCGCCGAGAGGCCGGCCTCGTACTCTCTGACGGCGGCGTCGCGGGGTAAGATCGTCGTCTGTCCGAGGAGCGTCGGCGCGCACGAGACGACGATGAGAACCACCGCCGCGCCCGCGCGCGGGACCAGCGTGCGGAGAGAGCACCGCGTGACCGCCACGCCCGGCATTCTAGAAGCGGGAGGCCCGGAAGACTGAAAGGCCTCGTCGAGCGGATCGCGCACTACCGGGTCCTGAAGCGGATCGGCCGTGGCGGCATGGGGATCGTCTACCGGGCGGTGGACGAGCGGGACGGCCGGCTCGTGGCGCTGAAGGTCATCCGCGACGCGGAGACCTCGGGGCACGAGGACGCCGCCTACGCCCTCGAGGCGCGCGTCCGGTTCGGCCGGGAGGCGGAGATCCTCCGGAGCCTGCTGCACGTCAACGTCGTCTCCTTCTACGAGATCGGCGAAGAGGACGGGACGCCGTATCTCGCCATGGAGCTCCTCGACGGGATCCCCCTGACCTCCTTCGGCGGGAGGCCGTGGACCGAGACGGTTCCCCTCCTGGTCCAGGCGGCCCACGGGCTCGAGTACCTCTCGTCGCGGGGCATCGTCCATCGCGACCTGTCGCCCGACAACATCCTCGTCATCGAGCGGGGCGGCGAGCGGATCGTGAAGCTGCTCGATTTCGGCGTGGCCAAGCTGTTCGAGCACGGCGCCGCGCGGCCGGCGCTGACGGCGACCGGCTTCTTCCTCGGGAAGGTCGCCTACGGCTCCCCGGAGCAGCTCGGCGCCCTGGGCGAGCGGGCCGATCTCGACTGGCGGAGCGACGTCTACAGCCTCGGCGTCATCTTCTACCAGGTCCTGTCGGGCGCCCGCCCCTTCGAGGGAAAGGCCCCGGTCGAGTACATCGCCGGCCATCTCAACGTCCGGCCGGCGCCGGTGGCGGCGCCGGCGGGGGCGCCCCCCCTTCCGATGGAGATCGTGCGGCTCGTCGCCCAGATGCTGGAAAAGCGGCGCGAGGACCGCCCCGGGAGCTGGCGCGAGATCATCGACCGCCTCGTCGCCGCGCTGCGCGCTTCGGGCGCCTCCCTCAATACGCCGTCGGTGGCCCGTCACTTACCGCTCC
>DAOMFB010000524.1:0-2172 GCA_035429585.1 Thermoanaerobaculia bacterium | reverse complement strand
CAGAGCGGCTCGAAGAGGCCGTTCCCGAGCCGGAAGACGAGGATGTTCTGCGTCCTCTCCTTCCCGAGGTAGTGGTCGATCCGGAAGACCTGCCGCTCCCGGAAGACGGAGGCGACCGTGTCGTTGAGGGCGCGGGCCGAGGCGAGGTCCTTCCCGAACGGCTTCTCGACGATGACCCGCGACCAGGGGCCGCCGTCCGCCTTCCGGACCATCCCGGCCTCGCCGAGGTTCTTCACGACGCTCTCGATGGCCGAGGGGGGGACCGCGAGGTAGTAGAGCCGGCTGCCGGAGAGCCCCTGTCCGGCCTCGAGCGCCGTCAGGCGCGCGTCGAGGTCGACGAAGTTCCGCGCGATCCGGAGGTCGCCGCGGAAGAAGAAGAGGCGCGCCGCGAAGGCGCTCCAGGCGGCGTCGCCGTCCGGCTTCGTCCGTGCGAACGCCTCCACGGCCGCCCGCATCTCGGCCCGGTAGGTCTCGTCCGACTCCCCGGTCCGCGCGTAGCCGAGGACGGCCGTCCCGGCCGGAAGCCGCCCTTCGCGGTGGAGCTCCCAGAGGGCGGGGACCAGCTTCCGCTTCGAGAGATCCCCGGACCCTCCGAAGATGACGATCGTGGCCGCGTTCGGCGCGGCCTCGGTCATCCGGCCGCCTCGCGGACGGCGGCGGCGATCGAGGCGCCGTCGAGGCCCATCCGCCGGTAGAGCTCCTTCGCGGGGCCCGACGACGCGTACCCGGTGACGCCCAGCTTCCGGAGGCGCGGCGCGAGGCCCAGCTCGGAGAGGCGGACCTGGAGCCAGGTCCCGAGGCCGGTCTTCGGGTTGTGGTCCTCGACGGTCACGATCCGCCCGTGGCGCGCGGCGAAACGGACGTCCTCGTCCGAGAGGTCGCTCCAGCAGGCGACCGAGACGAGATCGGGGGCCCGTCCCTCCGCCGCGAGGAGCTTCCACGCCTCGAGGGCGTACGCGAGCATGTTCCCGGCGGCGAGGAGCGTCGCGCCCGAGCCTGGCCGGACCCGGTCCGCCCGCGCCGGGTCGAACGCGTAGTCCCCGGCGAAGAACGGCGTGCCGTCCTCGCGGGCGATGACGGGGACCTTCGACCGCCCCATGACGATCGCGTGGTTCCCGCGGTGCGCCGCCATCCACCGGACGATCCGGTCCGTCTGGTTCGGGTCGGCCGGCGTGAGGACCTTCCAGCCGAAGGTGGAGTTCAGGAGGCCGAAGTAGTCGATCGAGTGGTGCGTCTTGCCGTCCTCGCCGACGTCGATCCCGGCGTGCGTCACGGCCAGCTTCAGGCTCGTCCCGTTCACGTCGTTCAGCCGCTGCTGGTTGTAGGTCTCCGCCACGCCGAACATCGCGAAGTCGCCCCACCAGGCCTGTACGCCCGCGACCGAGAGGGCGCCCGCGACGACCGCCGCGTTGTGCTCGGCGATCCCTCCCTGCAGGAATCCGCCGGGATGCTTCGCCGCGAAGAGGTCCGTCTTCGTCGACTTCAGGAGGTCGCAGTCGAGAACGGCGATCGGGAGCCTCGCCCGCGCCGCCGCGTCGCCGAGGTCCTGGAGCGCCTGGCCGAAGGCCGTCCGGTTGTCCGTCGAGGCGTCGGCCGCGTAGGTCCGGGGCGCCCCGGCGTCGGAGAGGACGACGCTCTCGTCGGGCCGCGCCGGAAGGAGGGCGTGCCAGTCGGGAGCGGGCTTCTTCCGCTCCGCGATCCAGTGGTCGAGGTCGTCGGGGAGGCCGAGGGTCCCGAGCGCCTCGCGGCACGTGTCGGCGGAGAGGGTCGCGCCGTGCCACTTGTACCCCTCCCTCTCCATGAAGGGGATTCCCTTCGACATGACGGTGCGGCAGGCGACGAGGGTCGGCTTCCCGGCGGAACGCGCGGCGCGAACCGCCCGGTAGACCGCGCGGACGTCGTGGCCGTCCACCTCGATCACGCCCCAGCCGTCCGCTCTCCAGTCGGCGAGGATGTCCTGCGGGAGGATCTCGTCGTTGGGGCCGGAGAGCTGGATCCGGTTCCAGTCGAGGAGGGCGACGAGGTTCGTCACGCCGTGCCGGACGGCGAAGCGGCGCGCCTCCCCGGGCTGCCCCTTCTGCTGCTCGCCGTCGCCCATGCAGCAGAAGACGGTGGGAAGGCGAGAGCCGGGGGGGGTCGGGGGGGACGACCCCGGCGCACCCCCCGCCGCGA
>DAOMFB010000523.1:0-2185 GCA_035429585.1 Thermoanaerobaculia bacterium | reverse complement strand
GTGGGAGAAGGTCCGACTGGAGGCCCCCGCCGGGCTCCTCTCCCTCGTCCGGCTCGCCGTTCCCGCGGCGGCGCCCGCGGAGGTGACGCGCCTCGTGGACGCCTTCGAGGCGCGGCGCCCCTCGTCGCTCCTCGGCCGGGCGCTCCGGGTCCTCTTCACGGAGCGGGCCTGGACCGCGCCGAAGGTCTGGAACCCGGACCAGCTTCCCGAGGAGACCGCCGGATGAGCGAGCGGATCGTTCGTTCCCCCTGGGACGGCTCCGAGGCGGGGCGCGTCTGGGTCCCGTCCCCCGCCGACGTCGAGTCGGCGGTCGCGAAGGCCGCGAAGGTCTTCGAGACGACGCGGAAGCTTCCCACCTGGCGCCGCGCCGCGATCCTCCGAAGCGTCTCCGAGGGGCTCCTCGCGAGGAAGGAGGCCCTCGCCCGGACGATCGCCCTCGAGGCGGGGAAGCCGCTCAAGGCGGCGCGCGTCGAGGTGGAGCGGGCCGCGGGGACCTTCGCCGCGGCGGCGGCCGCCGTCGAGACGGGGACGGGAACGCACTTTCCGCTCGACCTGAACGCCGCCTCGGCGGGGAAGTGGGGGATCCTCCGGCGCGTCCCGCTCGGCCCCGTCTGCGCGATCACGCCGTTCAACTTCCCGCTCAACCTGACGTCGCACAAGGTGGCCCCGGCGATCGGCGTCGGCGCCCCCGTGGTCCAGAAGCCCGCCTCGCAGACGCCGCTCTCGGCCCTCGCCCTCCGCGAGATCGTCCTTTCGGCGGGGTGGCCCGAGGAGGCCTACGCCGTCCTCTGCGTCTCCGGGGGGGATGCCGAGCGCCTCGTGACCGACCCGCGCCTCCCCGTCGTCTCCTTCACCGGCTCGGGCGCCGTCGGGTGGCGTCTCCGGGAGATCGCGCCGAAGAAGCGGATCGGCCTCGAGCTGGGCGGGAATGCCGGCCTCGTCGTCCACGAGGACGCGGACCTTCCCGACGCGGCCGCGCGCGCCGCGAGCGGCGGCTTCGTCTACGCCGGGCAGTCGTGCATCTCCGTCCAGCGGATCCTGGTCCACCGGCCGGTCTGGGAGCCGTTCCGCGACCTCCTCCTCGCCGCGACGGCGCGGATGAAGGCCGGCGACCCGCTCGACGAGAGCGTCGACGTCGGGCCGATGATCAGCGAGGCGGAGGCGATCCGGGCCGACGAGTGGATCCGGGAGGCCGTGGCCGGGGGGGCCGAGCTCCTCGCCGGGGGGCCGCGCCGGGGCGCCCTCGTCCCGCCGACGGTCCTCGGGCGGACGACGAACGCGATGAAGGTGGAGTGCCAGGAGGTCTTCGCGCCCGTCGTGACGCTCGCTCCCTACGACACCTTCGGGGAGGCCCTCGCCCGGGTGAACGACTCCAAGTACGGCCTCCAGGCCGGCGTCTTCACGAACGACCTCGGGCGGATCGAGACGGCGTTCGAGACGCTCGAGGTGGGCGGGATCATCGTGAACGACGCGCCGACCTGGCGGGCCGACCGGATGCCGTACGGCGGCGTGAAGGAGTCGGGCGTCGGGCGGGAGGGGCCGCTCTACGCGATGGAGGAGTTCACCGAGCCGCGCCTCCTCGTCCTCCGCACCCCCTGAGAGGACGGCCGATGTCCGAAGAGCATTCCTACCGCGTCGCCTCCTCGTGGAACCCCGCCGAAAAGCAGGGGCACCTCCACTCGGGGAGCGGCACCCTCTCGATCCCCTTCGCGGGGGCTCCGTCGCTCGGCGGGCGGGCCGACCGGACGAACCCCGAGGAGCTCCTCCTGGCCTCCCTCGTCGCCTGCTTCGTGCAGACCTGGGCGATCTTCCTCGCGAAGCTGAAGATCCCTCTCGAGGCGCCCGTTCTCGACGGACGGTGCGAGCTCGCGAAGGACCCGGCCGGCGGCTTTCGCGTGGCGAAGCTCCTCCTCGTCCCCCGGGTCCCGAAGGCGCTCTGGGAGGAGCGCCGGGACGACATCGAGAAGACGCTCGAGCTGGCCGAAAAGTACTGCATCGTGTCGAAGGTGTTGCGCGGTTCCGGCCTCGCGATCGAGGTCAGCCCGAACGTGGTCCCTTCGGCCGCCGGCTGACGCGGGGCTCCCCCGGGCCCGCCGGCAGGCGGCGAGGCCCGCCTACTGCGGTCCCGCCACCGGCCCGCTCGTCTTGGGCACGGTCTCGGGCGCCGGGGTCGTGAGGAAAAAGG
>DAOMFB010000522.1:0-2189 GCA_035429585.1 Thermoanaerobaculia bacterium | reverse complement strand
ATGGACTTCCTCGTCCAGGAGATGCACCGCGAGGCGAACACCGTGGGCTCGAAGTCGCAGAGCGCCGAGGCCTCGGCGGCGGTGGTCGCGCTGAAGGCCGAGATCGAGCGCATGCGGGAGCAGGTGCAGAATGTCGAGTGAGCCGTCCGGCGGGCAGCTGCTCGTGCTCTCCGCTCCGTCCGGGGCGGGGAAGACCACGCTGGCGCGGCTCTTCGTGGAGCGGACGCCCGGGGCGGCCTTCTCGGTCTCGGCCACCACCCGCGCGCCGCGCGGCGCGGAGCGGGACGGCGTCGACTACCACTTCCTCTCGCCCGGGGAGTTCGAGGCCCGGAGGGCCCGGGGCGAGCTCGCCGAGTGGGCCGAGGTCCACGGCCGGCGCTACGGCACGCTCCGGGCCACCGTCGACGAGGCCCTGCGGCGCGGCCAGGTCACGGTCTTCGACATCGACGTCCAGGGCGGCGAGCAGATCCTCTCGCGCTGGCCGGAGGCCACGGTGACCGTCCTCGTCGTCCCGCCGTCGCCGGCCGAGCTCGAGCGGCGGCTGCGCGGGCGTTCCACCGAGAGTGACGAGGCGATCCGGGCGCGGCTGGCCGCTGCGCGCGCCGAGGTGGCCCGCGCCGCCCTTCGCTACGAGTACGTGCTCGTGAACGACCGGGTGGAGGAGGCCCTGTCGCGGCTGCTCGCCATCTCGCGGTGGCGGCGCGGCGCGGGCGCCGGCCCGGGCGACGCGGAGACGGCGCGGGGATGCGCCGCGGGGCGGGTCGATCTCTCGGCCTGGAGCGCCTGATCCAGGCCCCTCGATCTTTTTTCGCGAAGCCTGTTGACACACCCGGCCAGAGGGCGATACAAGCCGCGCCCCACGGACGGAATGCGAACCCGAAAGGGTGAGGGTTCCGGGGCGGACGCGAGGTCGATAGCCGAGCGCCCGCACGACAGGCCAGGAAGATTCCTAGGGAATTTTCGCGAGCCTCGGTCCGCTGACGGAGCAGGGTCCAGCCCCCGCGAAAGCAGTCGCTGGCACTTGACTCCGGGGGAGCGCCGACTATATTAGCGCTCCCTACCGCAGCCAGGCGGACAGCCGAACTCGTGTCGGTTTTTCTCTTGACTGCAACGGGCGCCTGAAGTAAATGGCTCCCCCCTCGACGCAGCACGGTTGTCCTCGAGACTCCGCGGCGGTCAGGGCCGGAAAACGAGATTCGGTTCTCGCTTCCGGAGGGTTTCGTTCGGTCTTTGAAAACTGGATAGCAAGCCTACGACGGAATGCGGATCACCGCGTTCCTGCGAGTGAACAAAATAATTCGTATCACACCATGCCACGTGACCTCGAAAGGGGTCCGGGCAGGGATACAAACTCTTAATTGGAGAGTTTGATCCTGGCTCAGAACGAACGCTGGCGGCGTGCCTAACACATGCAAGTCGAACGGGAAAACCCGCAAGGGTGAGTACAGTGGCGCACGGGTGCGTAACACGTGGGTAATCTGCCCAGAAGCCCGGAATAACTCCCCGAAAGGGGTGCTAATGCCGGATGAGACCACGGGGACTTCGGTTCCTGGGGGAAAAGGTGGCCTCTGTACACAAGCTATCACTTCTGGATGAGCCCGCGGCCCATCAGCTAGTTGGCGGGGTAATGGCCCACCAAGGCTACGACGGGTAGCTGGTCTGAGAGGACGATCAGCCACACTGGAACTGAGACACGGTCCAGACTCCTACGGGAGGCAGCAGTGGGGAATCTTGCGCAATGGGCGAAAGCCTGACGCAGCAACGCCGCGTGTGTGATGAAGGTCTTCGGATCGTAAAGCACTGTCGGGAGGGACGAATAAGGGCCGGGTGAACAATCCGGTCCGACGACGGTACCTCCAGAGGAAGCACCGGCTAACTCTGTGCCAGCAGCCGCGGTAATACAGAGGGTGCTAGCGTTGTTCGGAATTATTGGGCGTAAAGCGCGTGTAGGCGGCCGGCCAAGTCGGATGTGAAAGCCCTCGGCTTAACCGAGGAAGTGCGTTCGATACTAGCTGGCTCGAGTACCGGAGAGGGTGGTGGAATTCCCGGTGTAGAGGTGAAATTCGTAGATATCGGGAGGAACACCAGCGGCGAAGGCGACCACCTGGACGGATACTGACGCTGAGACGCGAAAGCGTGGGGAGCAAACAGGATTAGATACCCTGGTAGTCCACGCCGTAAACGATGAG
>DAOMFB010000521.1:0-2192 GCA_035429585.1 Thermoanaerobaculia bacterium | reverse complement strand
CGATGAGACCGGCGGCGCGCTCGCGGCAAGCCTTCGACGCCGCCGCGTAGCGCGCCGGGTCGCCCAGGAGGCCGATGGCGTCGGCGGCGAGGCCTTCCACGTCGCCGACGCTCCGGAGAGCGCCCGTCACCCCGTTCTCGACGACCTCCGGCAGGCCGCCGGCGGCGTACCCGAGGACCGGGATGCCGCAGGCCTGCGCCTCGAGGGCCGAGCGGCCGAAGGACTCCGAGTTCGAGGGGAGGAGGTAGAGATCCGCCCCCGGCACGACGGCCTCGAGGAACGGCATGTTTCCGAGGAACGTCACCGAGGCGGCGAGCCCCCGGGCCCGGCAGAGCTCCTCCGCCGCCCGCCGGTCCGGGCCGTCGCCCACCATGACGAGCCACGACGGGACGCGCCGGTTCACGCGGTCGAAGACCTCGACCACGTCGAGGACGCGCTTGACGGGCCGGAAGTTCGAGACGTGGAGCAGGACCTTCCGTCCCTCGGGCGCCACGCGGCAGACCGACCCCGGCGCCGGCGGCTTCCACCGCTCCGGGTCGATGAAGTTCGGGATGACCTCGATCTCCTTCTCCGGCGCGAAGACCTCGCGGGTCACGTTCCGCAGATAGACGGAGACGGCCGTCACGGCGTCGGACCGCTCGATGCCGAAGCGCGTGATCGGCAGGTACGACCGGTCCTGGCCCACGATCGTGATGTCGGTTCCGTGCAGCGTCGTGACGACGGCCAGCCGCCGGGGCGCCAGCATCTCGCGCGCGAGGTGCGCCGAGATGGCGTGCGGCAGGGCGTAGTGCGCGTGGAGAAGGTCGAGCCCTTCGTGCTCCGCCACGTCGACGATCCGCGTGGCGAGGGCGAGGTCGTACGGCGCGTACTGGAAGAGCGGGTAGGACGGGACGCTCACCTCGTGGTAGCTCATCCGGTCCGTGAAGGCGGTCAGGCGCGACGGCGGGGCGTAGGTGATGAAGTGGACGTGGTGCCCGCGGCGGGCCAGCTCGCGCCCCAGCTCCGTCGCCACGACCCCCGATCCGCCAAAGGTCGGATAACAGGCGATGCCGATCTTCATGAAGCACTCCGCCGGGGGGTCCGGGGGGCGTGCGAAGCCAAGCCCCCCGGCGAGCCGATCCCGATCTTCATCTCGGGAACCCCGGCTCGTACCCCTCGAAGGCCGCGACGGGATCGTCCACGCGGGGGGGGAGCCGCGTGAGGAAGCCCTCCGCGTACGCCACGTTCGCGATCCGCCCGAAGGCCTGCGCCCGCGCGGCGATCCCGTCGAAGAACCCCTTCGTCGAGACGTACGTCTCCGGCTCCCCGGAGAGCGGGTCGTGGAACTGGCTCCGGTAGGCCCGGATCGCCTCGAGCTTCAGCGCGAACGTGGCCGTCACGTCGACGAGGAGCGACGGCTGCGCGGCGAACGAGGAGGGGTAGTAGAGGATCTGCTGGGGCCGGTGCGCCGGCCCGCTCCCGTCGCCGCTCCGGAGTCCGGCGTACCACGACGCCTCGGTGACGAGCTTCGAGGCGCGGACGTGGTCCGGGTGCCGGTCGCTCTCCCACGGGGCGAGAACGAGCCGCGGGCGCGCCGCCCGGACGACGGCCATCACCTCGAGCTCCGCCGCCCGGTCCGTCCGGAGGTTCCCGTCGCCGAGGTCCAGCGTCGCCCGGAAGGAGGCGCCGAGGATCTCCGCGGCCTTCGCCGCCTCCGCGGCGCGCCCCTCGGGCGTGCCCCGCGTTCCGGCCTCGCCGCGCGTCAGGTCGCAGATCCCGAACCGGTAGCCCCGCCGCGCCTGGGCGGCGAGGGCCCCCCCGCACCCGAGCTCCACGTCGTCGGGGTGGGCGCCGAAGGCGAGGATGTCGACGGGAGCGACGGCCGTCACAGCTCGATCACCTGCAGTCCGGTTACGTTCCACCGGAGCCCTTGTTTCAGCGGCCCCACGAGACCCTCGCGTCCGTGGCGGAGGAGCCACGGGACGGCCGTGTAAACGCGTTCGGCGAGGCGCCCGCCGGGGAGGATCTCCTGGGCCGCGCGCCGGACGTGCGCCCCGGCCGCCTCGTCGGCGCGGCCCGCCGCCTGCGACGCCTTCTCCTCGAGCTTCTCGAGGGCGAAGGCCACGTTCTTCCGGGTCGCTTCCAGAGCCCGCGCCAGGCCGCCGTCGATCGCGAGGAGGTCCGGCGCGAGGGCGTCGACGGCCTCGAGCGCG
>DAOMFB010000520.1:0-2192 GCA_035429585.1 Thermoanaerobaculia bacterium | reverse complement strand
GGCCTGACGAAGCCCGAGGAGTGGGGGGCCGCCCTCCTCGACTTCCGGAAGAGCGGCAAGAAGGTGATCGCCTACGGCGAGCAGACCCTGCAGGGCCCGTACGCCGTCGCGGCCGGGGCCGACGAGGTCTGGCTCCACCCGGAGGGAGCGATCCTGCTCGAGGGCTTCGGCCGCTGGCGGACCTACTACAAGGACGCCATCGACCGGCTCGGCATCGACTGGCACGTCTTCCGGGTCGGCGAGTACAAGTCGTACGTCGAGCCGTTCACCCGGAACGAGCCGTCGCCGGAGTCGCGCGAGGCCGACCTGAAGTGGATGGGAGACCTCTGGGGCTCGTGGCTGAAGGACGTCGCGGCCGCCCGGAAGCTCCGGCCGGAGGACGTCCGGGCCTACGTCGACCGGATGCCCGACCGGCTCGAGGCCACGAAGGGCGACCTCGCGAAGCTGGCCCTCGAGTCGAAGCTCGTCGACCGGATCGGATACCGCGACGAGGTCCGCAAGCGGATGATCGAGCTCGTCGGCGAGGAGAAGGACGGGAAGACCTTCAGGCAGGTCTCAGTGGCCGACTACCTCGAGGCCCGCGGAGGCGACCGGACCGGTGCGAAGGGACGCGGCGACGCCGTGGCCGTCGTCGTGGCCGTCGGGGAGATCTACGACGGAACGCAGCCTCCCGGCTCGATCGGCGGCGAGTCCACCGCCGCCCTCGTCCGGAAGGCTCGGCAGGACGAGACGGTGAAGGCCATCGTCCTCCGCGTCGACAGCCCGGGAGGCAGTGTCTTCGGGTCGGAGACGATCCGCCGCGAGCTGGCCCTCGCCCGTTCGGTCGACGGGAAGCCGGTCGTCGTCTCGATGGGGAGCGTGGCGGCCTCCGGCGGCTACTGGATCTCCACGGCGAGCGACGAGATCTTCGCGAGCCCCGACACGATCACGGGGTCCATCGGCATCTTCGGGATGTTCCCGACGGTGGAGAAGCCGATGGCGAAGTACCTCGGGCTGCGCGTCGACGGCGTCGGGACGACGTGGCTCTCGGGAGCGCTCCGCCCCGACCGCGCCCTGGATCCGGAGGTCGGACGGATGCTCCAGCTCGCCATCAACCGCGGCTACGACGACTTCCTCGAGCGCGTGGCCGAGGCGCGGAAGCTGCCGAAGGACGACGTCGACCGGATCGCCCGGGGGCGGGTCTGGAGCGGCGCCGACGCCTTCGAGCGGAAGCTCGTCGACCGGCTGGGGGGCCTTCCCGACGCCGTCGCTTCGGCCGCGAAGAAGGCGAAGCTGGCCGAGGGGAAGTACCGCGTCTGGTACGTCGAACGGGAGATGACCTTCCGCGAGAGACTCCTCTCGCAGCTCCTGAACGGCCGCGCGCGTCTCGCCCGCGCCTTCGGACTCGACGTCGGAGAGCCGGAGACGGCCCCGGCGCCGCCGGCCGTCCGCGCGGTCCTCGACCGGCTCGGCGAGACGGCGAGGCTCCTCTCCTTCAACGACCCGAAGGGCGCCTACGCCTGGTGCGCCTGCGAGATGAAGTAGGCGCCGGGCCGCTCAGGAAGCGGCAGCGTGCTTCTTCAGCTCCTCGAGCTCGGGAACGAAGAACCCGTCCTCCCGCGTCTCGACGATCCCGTCCTTGCCCCAGCGGCTCATGACGCGGATGGCCGTCTCCACCGTCGTGGCGGCGAGGTCGGCGATCTCCTGCCGCGTCAGGGCGATCCGGATCAGGATCCCCTTTCCCTCGGGCCGTCCCGCCTTGTCCGCGAGCGTCAGGAAGAGGCGCGCGATCCGGGCGTCGACGTGTCCCGTCAGGTCGGTGAGGCGCTTCGTCAGCTCCAGCTGGCGCGTCATGAGCCCCTGGAAGAGCCGCTTGACCAGCCCGGCGTGGTCGCCGAGCTTCGCGAAGAACTCGTGCTCGGGGACGTGGACGACGGTGGAGGGCTCGAGGGCGACGGCCGAGGCGGGATAGGGCCGCCCCTCGAAGACGGCCACCATCCCCACCGCCTCGCCCGGCCCGAAGAGACCGAGGATCAGCTCGCGCCCCGGCGTGGACTTGACGATCTTCAGCCGGCCGAGGACGACGAAGCAGAGCTCCCGGGCCGGCTCTCCCTCGGAGAAGACCCGTTCCCCCTTCTCGTAGGCCCGGACGTGGCAGAGAGGGCCGAGGAGCCTCCGGTCCTCCGCCGTCAGCCCGGCGAAGAGGGGGACCG
>DAOMFB010000519.1:0-2197 GCA_035429585.1 Thermoanaerobaculia bacterium | reverse complement strand
GCGGCCGTCCGGCTCGCGGCGGCGGTCCGCGGCGAAGGCCTCGACGGCCTCGACGCCGTCGTCCCGATCCCTTCGCCCCGACGCCGGAACCGCGAGCGCGGCTACGACCCGGCCGCGCTCCTCGGCGAGGAGCTCGCGCGGCGCCTCGACCTCCCTCTCCTTCCGGCGCTCTCCCGCGTGAAGGAGACGCCGCCGCAATCCCGACTCACCGCCGCCGAGAGGCGGGCCAACGTCGCCGGAGCCTTCCGGGCCCGGGCCTCAGCCGCGGGGCGGTCGCTCCTCGTCGTCGATGACGTCCTGACGACCGGAGCCACCGCCTTCGCCGCGGCGGAGGCTCTCCGGGCCGCCGGAGCGCGCCGCGTGGCGCTCGCCGTCCTGGCGCGGACACCGGAGCGAGACGCATGAGCCTCTTCGACCGCCTCGTCGTTTCTTCGATTCCCCTCGTCCCCCGGGCTCTCGTCCACCGCGTCGCGCGCCGCTACGTGGCCGGCGAGACGCTGGACGACGCGATCGCGACGGCGCGCTCGCTGGCGGCGGAGGGGGCGATGTCCACGCTCGACGTCCTCGGCGAGAGCGTCACCCGCGCCGAGCAGACGGAGGCCGCGCGCGACGAGTACCTCCGCGTGATCGACGCGCTCGCGAAGAGCGGCCTCCCGGCGAACACCTCGGTCAAGCCGACGGCCGTGGGCCTCTCCATCGACCCGGACCTCGCGCGCCGGAATCTCTCGGCCATCTGCCGGAAGGCGGCCGGGAGCGGCATCTTCGTCCGCCTCGACATGGAGGACAGTCCCTACACGGAATCGACGATCCGCCTCGCGCTCGACCTGAAGGCGGAGTTCGAGAACGTCGGGGTCGTCCTCCAGGCGTACCTCCGGAGGAGCCTGGCCGACCTCGACCGGCTCATCGGGGCGCGGATGAACGTCCGCATCTGCAAGGGGATCTACCGGGAGCCGCGCGAGATCGCCTGGAAGGACCACGACGTCATCGTCCGGAACTTCGCGGCGCTCGTGGACAAGCACCTCTCCGCGGGCTGCTATGCCGCCGTCGCGACCCACGACGAGGCGTGCGTCCAGAACGCCCTCGCGACGATCGACCGGCTGAAGCTCCCGAAGAGCGCCTACGAGTTCCAGATGCTCCTCGGCGTCGACCCGCTTCTCCGGAAGATCCTGCTCGGAAGCGGGCACCGGCTGCGCGTCTACGTGCCATACGGGCGCGACTGGTATGCCTATTCGACGCGGCGCCTCAAGGAGAACCCCTCCATCGCGCGGCACATCGTGAACGCGACCCTGGGCCTCGGGCCGAAGACCTCCTGACCGGCCGTTCCCCGGTTGACGGGCGCCGGTACCGGGACCATGATTCGCGACGGCAGTCGAACGTGCGAACGATGCGGAGGCTTCTTGCCTGCGTCCTCGCGGGCGCCGCGGCGATCGCAGCGGCCCGGGACGCGACGTCCGAGACGCCGGCTCCGGCGGCGCCGATCTCCGGAGTCGTCCGTTCCGGGGAAGCCACGCTGGGCGGCGTGACGATCGTCGTCCGCGCGGTCCTCCGGGGGGGCGAGACCTCGACGCGTCTCCTCCGGACGGAACCCGACGGCACCTTCGTCCTGCCGAACGCGCCTCCGGGGCTCTACACGCTGCTCGCGGCCGTCCCCGGCCTGCCGTTCGCCGTCGTCCGCGTCCTTCACTCGGCCGCCCCCGACACGGTGGCGTTCGTGCGGCTCGATTTCGCCTCCGCGGCGGGCGTCCTCCCCGCGACGGCGACCGGCACGGCGGATCCGTGGATCGCGCGTGCGGTGAACCCGGGAGACGCCCTGCGGGACGTCGCGGCCATCCTCGCCGCGCTCGATGCGCCGCCGCCGGCGGCGCCGGAACAGGTTCCGGGCGTTCCCGCCATCGCCGCCTCCCGGACGAAGGTCCCGGTCCGGGCGTCCGTCGCGTCGACGGCCGGCTTCTCGGGCGGCGGCGGCGTGGCGCTGACCGAGACCGCCGTCGGCGTCTCGGGAGGCCTCGGCGGAGGAAGCGTCCGCTGGGGCGTCGACGGGCGCTACAGCCGCCTCGGGTCCTCCGAGAGCGCGCCCGGCGGCGACGCGGCGGAGGTCAGCTTCACCGGGCGCAGCCAGGTCGCAATCGCCGACTTCGTATGGAAGTGGGCGCCCAACGGCAACGCGACCGAGCGCAACTTCAAGTTCCAGTCCGAG
>DAOMFB010000518.1:0-2201 GCA_035429585.1 Thermoanaerobaculia bacterium | reverse complement strand
GCCGGCCGGGGCGGGCCCTTCGGGGAGCGGCGGCGGGGCACCGTCACGAACCCGCCGCGGCGAAGCCGCGCGAGGGCGGGATAGATCTGCGCGAGCTCGGCGTCCCATCCGAGGGGCGGTTCCTCCGCGATCCGGGACTTCAGGTCCCAGCCGCTCGCGGGGCCCTGCGAGAGGAGGCCGAGGAGGAGGTGGTGGAGGGACACGGGAAGAGTATATAAAAACTTATATACTGACGTGCAAAAAGCCCCCGTGGCCTGTGGAAAAGAGGGGTCCCGGCGCGCCCGCCGCCAGGGGGGAAACCGGGCAAAAAAATAAGGGGGCTGGTCCAGCCCCCGTTTCCCGGAAATACCTTGATTGGAATGGATTGGGCTTACTTCTTGCCCTTCTTCGTGCCCTTCTTCGTGGCCTTCTTGGTGGCCTTCTTCTTGGTCGCCATGTGCTCTGTCACCTCCTCTTGGCAGATTGGATTGACAGAGCCGGAAACCGCGTGCTAGCTTGCCCGTCCCTCAACGAACGGGGGCTCGCGACTCCGGGATCTGTCGACTGCCTGCGTCTCGAACCGAGTCGACTGGTTTCAAAGAGTCCGGGTCATCCGAGCGCGGCGTCGTGACTTCAACTCCCGACGCCGCGTTTTTTTCTTCTGCGCGAATTCTAAGAGCAACTTCTTCGTCGACGCAAGCATTTTTTTCTTGACGACCGCGGCGACGCCGCACTCACCCTCCCGCGACGCCACCGGGTACCATCTTCGCGGAGAGACGGACGTCATGACCGAGCCGCCGATCGTTCTCGCGCACTCACCCGACTCCGACGACGCCTTCATGTTCTACGGACTGCGCGCCGGCGCGGTCGACACCGAAGGGCTCTCGTACCGCCACGAGCTGGCCGACATCGAGACGCTGAACCGCCGCGCGCTCCGCGGCGAGCTGGCGATCACGGCCGTCTCCTTCCACGCCTACGCGTACCTCGCCGACCGCTACGTCCTCCTGCCGCACGGCGCGTCCTTCGGCGACGGCTACGGCCCGTGCGTCGTCGCGCGGCCGGACACGGTGCGGACCCTCGCCGCCCTCGCGGGGCGCCGGGTCGCGATCCCCGGCGCGCTGACGTCCGCCGCGCTCGCTCTCCGCCTCTACGCGCCGGCGGCCGAGACGGTCGTGATCCCGTTCGACCGCGTCGGCGAGGCCGTGACGCGGGGAGAGGTCGACGCGGGCGTCGTCATCCACGAGGGGCAGCTGACCTGGAAGGACGAGGGATTCCACCTCGTCGCGGACCTCGGCGTGGTCTGGAAGGAGGAGACGGGCCTTCCGCTTCCGCTCGGCGGGAACGCCGTCCGGAAGGACCTCGGCGCGGAGACGATCGGACGGATCTCGCGGGGGCTCGGTCGCTCCATCGCCTACGCGCTCGCCCACCGCGCGGAGGCGCTGACGGACGCGATGCGCTTCGCCCGCGGGCTGCCGCGCGAGAAGGCGGACCGGTTCGTCGGGATGTACGTCAACGACTGGACGCTCTCCTACGGCGACGCGGGGCGGGAGGCCGTGCGGCTCCTCCTCGAGCGCGGGTGGGAGGCCGGCGTCCTCCCGTCGCGCGTGACGCCCGAGTGGGTGCCCGAGACGTGACGGACGGCGCGCGCGGCGGGCTGCTGCCGGGCCTCTATCTCTTCCTCGCGGCGCTCTGGGCCGGGGCGCTCTCGTTCTTCGCCGCCGCCGCCGGGATCGTCCTGAAGACGGCGCCGAGCCGGGCCGACGGCGGCGTCGTGAACCGCGCCCTCCTCGACGTCCTCGACCTCGCGTCGCTCCTCTTCGCGGCGCTCCTGATCGTCCTCGCCGTCGTCCTCGACCGGGGCCGGCCGTGGGGCCGGACGGCCCGGGGCCTCTCGATCCGGCTCCTCGTGCTCGCCGCGGTCGCGGCGTTCGTCTCGCTCTACCTGATCACGCCGGAGATGGTCGCGCTCCGGGCGAAGGCGGGCCCGCTGTTCGACGCCCTCCCGGCGGCGGACCCGCTCCGGCGCGCCTGGTCGCGCCTGCACGCCCTCTCGTCGCTCACGCTCCTCGTCCGCCTCGTGGCCGCGGCCGCGCTCTTCCCGATCGGGTTCCGGCAGCTGTCCGGGGGCGGCGGCGCGGCGCGGCCGGAAGCGCCGACGCCATGAAGGCGGCCCAGCGCCGGGCGTAGCCGGCGCCGCCGAGCCCCGACGGCTCGTCGGCGTG
>DAOMFB010000517.1:0-2203 GCA_035429585.1 Thermoanaerobaculia bacterium | reverse complement strand
CGATCCAGAAGAGGAGCGCATGGCGCGGGGAGAGGAAGTCCCGGACGAGGAACGAGTCGAGGATCCCTCCGGCGCCGCCGGCCGCCGCGAGAAAGTCCCCCCGCGGGCCCCATCGCGCCCCGAAGCTGCTCCCGAGGGCGGAAAGGCCGCCCGCCTGCGCCGTGAGCCAGGCGAGCCAGGCCAGCGACCCGGCCAGGGCCGCGCCGGCGAAGGAGACGGCCACCTCCAGCCGGTCGGCCCGCGCGAGGAGACGCCACACCGCCACGAGGAAGACGAGCCCGAACGCGAGGACGAGCCGGGGCCTCACCCCGAAGCCGGCGGCCACCGCGAGGCCCGCGAGGACCGCCAGGAGCCGGGCGCGCCGCGCCGAGGCGTACTCGCGCCACCGGGTCATGTTGAAGACCCGTCGCTCCTCGGTCAGCGCGAGGAACGCCGCGGCGAGGAGGCAGAAGGCCGTGCCGGGCGTGTCGGCGAAGGCGCGCCCTCCGTTCAGCCAGACGACCGGGAGCGACGCCGCGAGGGCGGTCCCGCCCAGCGCCGCCCAGCCCCCCACGATCCGACGTCCCCAGACGTACAGGGCCGGCAGCGAGGCCGCCGCGAGGAACGTCGACGCCGTCGCGAGCGCGTTGAACGGCGTGACGCAGAGCGGGAGGAGGGCCCGGCCGATCAGGATCCAGAGCGGGTCGCCGGGCGCCGGCGGCGAGAGCTCGAACAGGTCGAATCGGGTCACCGCGCCCGCGAGGACCGCCTCGTCGATCGCGCCCGGGGCGCGCGCGAGCGCCGGGAACCGGGAGGCGACGAGAACGCCGAGCACGAGGAGGACCACCCACGCCGGCGGGTCCGCGCGGCGGTCGATCGGCCCGGAGAGGCGGCGAAGGGCCACGGGTCGTCACATCTTACGGGTCCGGCGCCGGCGCGCAGTGACGTCGGATACAATGAAAGCGATGCCGCTCCGGCTCCTTCCGGGATGACGATTCCGCGGATCATCCCTCGCGCCGAGCACCCCATCTCGCGCGGCTACATCGATCCGGACGCCCTTCGCGTCCTCTACCGCCTTCACCGCGGCGGATTCAAGGCGTATCTGGTCGGCGGATCCGTGCGGGACCTGATGACGGGGCGGACGCCGAAGGACTTCGACGTCGGCACGGACGCGCGTCCGCAGGAGATCCGGCGCCTCTTCCGCAACTCGAGGATCATCGGCCGCCGCTTCCGGCTGGCGCACATCCTGTTCGAGGGAGGAAAGTACGTCGAGGTGTCGACGTTCCGGCGAACGCCGGAGCGGGAGGACGCCGAGTCGGGCGCCGACGGGGAGGCGGACCTGCTGATCCGCTCCGACAACGTCTTCGGCTCCCCCGAGGAGGACGCGGAGCGGCGCGACTTCACGATCAACGGGCTCTTCTACGACATCGCGACGTACTCGGTCCTCGATTACGTCGGCGGCGTCACGGACCTCGAGAAGCGGCTCGTCCGGACGATCGGCGACCCGCTCATCCGGTTCCGCGAGGACCCCGTCCGGATGCTCCGCGCCTGCGAGTTCGCCGCGCGGCTGAACTTCCGGATGGACCCGGGCCTCGTCGAGGCGATCGGCGAGCTGAAGAAGGAGCTGCGCAGGAGCGCCGCCCCCCGCGTGACCGAGGAGCTCCTCGACCCGCTCCGGCGCGGCTGGGGCCACGACACCTACCGCCTCTGGAACGACATGGGCCTCCTCGGCGTGGTCCTGCCCGAGCTGGCCGGGGTCGCCGGACCGTCCGCGCCCGAGGCCCCCTTCGCGACGCTCTTCTGGCGGATGCTCCACGACCTCGATGCGAGGCGCCAGGCGGGCGAGAAGCACGAGGACCCGGTCCTGCTCGGCGCCCTCTTCCTCCCGCTCGTCCTGTCGGCGATCCGCCGCCGCGGCGCCGGAGGCCGCGTGGACCCGTCGCAGATCCTCCTCGTCCTCGAGAACGTCGTGAACCCGCTGGCGCTCCGGATGTCCCTCCCGAACCTCGCGACGCACCTCGTCAAGCAGTCGCTCTACACGCTCGGCTCGCTCACCGCGACGCGGCCCGACCAGCCGGCCGCCCGCCGGCTCGTGACGCGCTCGTGGTTCCCCCACGCCCTCGCCCTCCTGTCGCCCTACTCGAAGGCCTCGGGGCGCTACCACGACGCGAGCGCGGCGTGGCAGGACGTCCTCGCGCGCGCCGGGCGGCCGGCGGCCGGCTCC
>DAOMFB010000516.1:0-2220 GCA_035429585.1 Thermoanaerobaculia bacterium | reverse complement strand
ACCCCGAGTGGCTGGCCGACGCCCGGAGCCGGGGCGCCGCGCGCCGCGTGGAGCTCACGGCCGGCGGGGGACGGACGGGGCGGACCGTCGCGGCCGTCCCGGGCGGACTCCTCCTCGTCGGCACCTACGATCCGCCCGCCGAGGCGGTCGCGATCCGGCGGCTCTCGGAGGCGACCTCCGCCTACACGATGCTGTCGGCCGAGCGCGCCTCGCTCGCGGCGATCCAGGCCCTGCTCTTCCTCCTCCTCGCCTTCCTCGTCCTGCTCGCCGCCGTCTGGGTCGGCCTCGTCCTGGCGCGCCGCGTGACGCGGCCGATCGCCGCGCTCGCGGCCTCCGCCCGCCGCGTCGGCGCCGGCGACTTCGACACCTCCGTCGAGGTCGAGGGGGGCGACGAGATCGCCGCCCTCTCCGGGGCCTTCAACGCGATGACCACCGAGCTCCGCAAGAGCCGCGGCGAGCTCGTGCACGCCAACGAGGAGCTCGTGGAGACGAACCGGCACCTCGCCGACGAGCGACGCCGCATCGCCACGATCCTCGCCCACCTCGACGCCGGCGTCGTGGCCTTTGCGGACGACGGCGAGGTCCTCGCCCTCAACGAGACGGCGCGGCGCCTCCTCGAGGCTCCGGGCGCCGCCGAGGGTCGGAACCTCGACGAGCTCCTCGCCTCCGTCGTCCTCGCCCCGCTGGCCCGCTTCCTCCGGCGCGCCCGGGCCCGCCGCGGCCCGCGCGAGGCCACCTTCACGCTCGCGGGGCGGGTGCTGGACGCCCGCGTGGCGCGCGTCCCGGCCCACCCCGACGAGGCCGCCTCCTGGGTCGTCACGCTGGAGGACACGACGGCCCTCGTGAGGGCGGAGCGGGCGGCGGCCTGGGAGGAGGCCGCACGGAAGATGGCGCACGAGATCAAGAACCCGCTGACGCCGATCCGCCTCGCCGCCGAGCGGATGCGGCGGCGCGCGGCCGCCCTCGCGCCGTCCGACTCCCCCGCGGAGCTCCGGTCGGTCGTCGAGGAGGGCGCCTCGACGATCATCGAGGAGGTCGGCACGCTCTCGGGCCTCGTCGCCTCCTTCGGGCGCTTCGCCCGGCTTCCCGCGGCGGCGCTCGCGCCGACCGACCTCGCCTCGGTCGTGGGGCAGGTGGCGAAGCTCTACGGCGGCGTGAAGCCGGGGGTCACGCTCTCGATCGACGTGCCGGAGGGGCTGCCCGAGGTCCGCGCCGACGCGGAGCAGATGAAGCGCGCGCTCGTCAACCTCGTCGACAACGCCGTCACGGCGACGCCCGCCGGCGGGCACGTCGTGATCTCCGCCCGCGTCGAGGCCGGACGCGCGACGCTGGCCGTCGCCGACGATGGGCCGGGGATCCCGCCCGAGAACCGCGAGCGGATCTTCGACCCCACCTTCTCGACGAAGGGGCGCGGCACGGGCCTCGGCCTCGCCATCACCTCCCGGATCGCCGCGGAGCACTCGGGGCGGGTCCGCGTGGAGGAGAATGTCTCCGGCGGCTGCCGGTTCATCCTCGAGTGGCCGGCCGCCTGACGCGATGAAGATCCTCGTCTGCGACGACGAGCCGGGCATCCGGCGCACCCTCTCCCAGATCCTGACGGACGAAGGGTACGAGGTGGAGACCGTCGGCCTCGGGCAGGAGGCCGAGGGGCGAGCCCTCGCAGAGGACGGCCTCTTCGACGCCGTCTTCCTCGACGTCTGGCTTCCCGACGTGGACGGCCTCTCCGTTCTCGACCGGATCCGGGCCGCGCGCCCGGATCTCCCCGTCGTGATGATCTCGGGACACGGCACCGTGGAGACGGCCGTCCAGGCCGTGAAGAGGGGCGCGGACGATTTTCTCGAGAAGCCCCTCGCGCTCGAGCGGGTCCTCCTGACCCTGGAGAAGGCGCTCGAGCGGCGGCGTCTCGCGGAGGAGCGCGACGCGCTCCGGCGCGAGCTGGCCACGCTGCAGGAGCGGGGCGGGCCGGAGGAGCCGCTTCTCGGCGACGGCCCGGCCATGACGCGCCTGCGCGAGGAGATCCGCCGCGCCGGGGCCTCGGAGGCGCGCGTCCTGATCACCGGCGAGAGCGGCACCGGCAAGGAGCTCGTCGCTCTCGCCCTGCACCGCGCCTCGCCCCGCGCCGCCGGGCCTTTCGTCGAGGTGAACGGCGCCGCCATCCCGGACGAACTGATCGAGAGCGAGCTGTGTGGGCACGTCAAGGGCGCCTTCACGGGCGCGCTC
>DAOMFB010000515.1:0-2237 GCA_035429585.1 Thermoanaerobaculia bacterium | reverse complement strand
GCGGCCGTCACGGCCCTCCACGTCGGCATCCGCGCCCTCTTCCTCGCCGCGGCCGGCTGCTACGTCCTCTGCGCCCTTCTCGCCGGCGCCCCCGGGCGCCGGCCCGTCAGACCCTGACGACCCCGAGCCCCGGGCCCGCGGGCTCCCGCCATCTCCCGTCCACGATCGTCAGCCCCTTGAAGGGGTCGTTCGAGATCAGGAGGTTTCCGTCGAGGTCGAGCCAGTCGTAGAGGGGCGCCACGGCCACGCCGGCCGCGATGCCGAGCGACGACTCGATCATGCAGCCGAGCATCAGCTTGAAGCCGAGGGCCCGGCCGATCGCGGCCATCTCGCAGGCGCGCGTGATGCCGCCGCACTTGGCGAGCTTCACGTTGATGCCGTCGAAGAGCCCGACGAGCGACGGGATGTCGGGCGGGTGGAGGACCGATTCGTCCGCCACGAGCGGGAGCGGCGAGGCGGCCTTCACTGCCTTCATCGCCGCGTTCTTCGACGCGGGCATCGGCTGCTCGACGAACTCGACCCCCATGCCGGCCAGCCACCCGATCCGGGCGATCGCCTCCTCGGGTGTCTGCCATCCCTCGTTCGCGTCGACGCGGATCGGCTTGGCGGTCACGGCGCGGATCGCCCGGACGTTCTGCTCGTCGGTCGGGAGCCCCACCTTCACCTTCAGGGACGGGTACTTCTCCCCTTCCGCCACCTTCTTCTGCATGACCTCGGGGGTGTCGATCCCGATCGTGAAGGTCGTCACCGCCATCCGGTCCTCCGGCATCCCGAGGAGGCGGTGGACCGGGGCGCCGAGCTTCTTTCCCTTCCAGTCCCAGAGGGCCATGTCGAGCGCCGCGACGATCTGCGAGTCGCCCCCGGCCTCCTTCTCGGCCCGCTCGAGCCAGACGAGGTGCTCCCACGGCGAGAGTCCCTCGACGGCCTTCTTCACCCGGGCGAAGGCGGCCTCGCCCGACTCCCAGCTCTGCCCGTAGCGGACGTTGGCCGCCGCCTCCCCGTAGCCCGTGACGCCGCCTGCGGCGAGCGTCAGGAGGCCGTTCTTCTTCTCGTTCGACGAGCTCCTGGAGATCGTCCAGGTGTGCGTCAGCTTCAGCTCGAGGGGCGCCAGGGAGAGCGTTGCCCCACCGGCGGCCGGCGCGGCCGCCGCCGCCTGCGAGGTGCGGACGGCTTCGGGGAGAAAGGCCCCGGCCGCCAGCGCGGCCGAGGTCGAGAGAAGGGATCGCCGGGAGAGATCGCTCGTCATGGGCCCATTATCGCCTCGCCCCGGAGTACGATTTCGCCGCCGTGACCCCTCCCCTGTCGCTCGAGGATCCGGAGAACCTTCGGCGCTTCGTCCGCTCGCTCCGCGAGGGAATCTACGTCTCGACGCCCGACGGGCGGGTCCTCGAGGGGAACCCGGCGTTCTTCCGGATGTTCGGGGTCTCCTCGCTCGAGGAGCTGGGGCGCGTGCCGGACCTCCTCGTGGACCCCGGGGCGCGCGACCGGGAGCTCGAGCTCCTCGCCCGCGACGGCGTCGTCAGGGACTTCGAGCTCGGGATCCGCCGGAAGGACGGCGAGCTCCGGACGGTGATCGACACCTGCTACGTCTGCGGCGACCCCGCAACCGGCGAGAAGGTCTTCCACGGCATCCTGATCGACATCACCGACCGCAAGCGCCTCGAGGAGCAGCTCCTGGACCAGATCCTCCGCGACCCGCTGACCGGCTGCTTCAACCGGCGCTTCCTCGCCCGGTTCGCGGCCGCGCACGACCCGATCGGCGGCACCTGGGGCTGCATCATGGTCGACGTGGACGGCTTCAAGCTCTACAACGACCGCTTCGGGCACGCCGCCGGCGACGCCGTCCTGACGAAGCTCTCGCGCTTCCTGATGCGCGAGACGCGCTCCGAGGAGGTCGTCGTCCGGATGGGCGGCGACGAGTTCCTCGTCGTCCTGCCCGGGGCCGACGAGGCCGCCACCGAGAGCGTCGTCGCGCGCCTCAAGGCCGCCGCCGAGGCGGAGCGGCTCGTCCCCTTCTCGATGGGATGGGCCACGCGGACCGAGCGGGAGCACCTGGAGCGGACGATCGTGCGGGCGGACCGGCGGATGATCGTCGTGAAGAACGAGACCTCCGGTCCCCTCGGGCTCTCCCGCCGCCGGGACTGACGCGCCGGACGGCCCGGCTCCGGGGCAGAATCGCCCCATGCGCCGAGCCCTCCCCGCCGCTCCCGCCGCCCTCCTCCTCGTCCCTCTCTTCC
>DAOMFB010000514.1:0-2254 GCA_035429585.1 Thermoanaerobaculia bacterium | reverse complement strand
CGACCGCTGTCCGCCGCGCCGACCCTCGAACCGTTCGTCGCCGGCCGCCGCCGGAGGAGCGACGCTCCGGCCGCTCTCCAGAGCGTCAACCCGTCCGATCCGGACGACGTCGTGGCGCTCGTCCCCGAGGGCGCCGCGTCGGACGTGGACGCCGCCGTCGCGGCGGCCGCCGAGGCGCTCCCGGGCTGGCGCGGCGCGACGGGACCCACCCGGGCGGAGCACCTCTACCGCTGGTCCGAGGCCGTCGCCGCCCGCGGCGAGGAGCTGGCCCAGGCGATGGCGCGGGAGGTCGGCAAGCCGATCGCCGAGGCCCGCGGCGAGGCCGGGCGCGGCGTGGCGATCCTCCGCTACTACGCGGGAGAGGCCGTCCGCGAGGCGGGGTCCGTCATCCCGTCGCAGCTCCCCGAGACGCTCCAGCTGACCCTCCGCGAGCCCCTCGGCGTCGTCGGCCTGATCGCGCCCTGGAACTTCCCGGTGGCCATTCCGCTCTGGAAGGCGGCTCCGGCGCTCGCCTTCGGAAACACCGTGGTTCTCAAGGCCGCGGAGGCGGCGTCGCACGTCGTCTCGCTCCTCGCGGAAACCGCCTCCGCCGCCGGTCTGCCGCCGGGGGTGTTCAACGTCCTGTTCGGCCTCGGCCCCGTCGTGGGCGAGGCGCTCGTCGCCCATCCGCTCGTGCGGGGGGTCAGCTTCACCGGCTCGGCGAGGGTGGGCGCGCGGGTGGCGGGGATCGCGGCGCGCCGGAACGTCCGCTACCAGACCGAGATGGGGGGGAAGAACGCGGCGATCGTCCTGCCGGACGCGGACCTGCCGCGGGCGGGGGCGATGACCGTCGCCGGCGCCATGCGCTTCGCGGGGCAGAAGTGCACGGCCACGAGCCGGGTCATCGTCGACCGGCGCGTCGTCGAGGAGTTCACTGCGCTCCTGGCGTCCCAGGCCGCGGCGCTGCCGATCGGCCCGGTCACGGACCCGGCGGCGGCGGTCGGGCCGCTCATCTCGGACGCGTCGCTCCGCCGGGTGACCGCCCTCCTCGCGGAGCACCCGTGCCGCGTCCACACGGGGGGCGGGCCCCCGGCCGACCCGCGCTTCTCGAAGGGGTGGTTCCTTTCGCCCACCGTCCTGTCGGGGGTCGAGGCCGGGTCTCCCCTCCGGACGGAGGAGCTCTTCGCGCCGGTCCTCGTCGTCCTTCCCGCCGACGGGCTCGACGAGGCGCTCGCCCTCGCGAACGACACGCCGTACGGCCTCTCGGCCTCGATCTTCACGCGCGACACGAGGAGCGCCCTCCGGTACGTCCGACGGATCGAAGCGGGGCTCGTCCGGATCAACGGCGACACGACCGGCGTCGACCCCCACGCCCCGTTCGGCGGCATGAAGGGGTCCAGCTCCGGGAGCCGCGAGCAGGGACCCGCGGCCCGCGATTTCTACACGGAGATCAAGACCGTCCAGATCTCGGGAGGCTGAGGCGTGACCGTCGAGCTCCCGCGGACGATGAGGGTCGTCGACTCCCACACGGAAGGGGAGCCGACGCGCACCGTCGTGGAGGGGTGGCCGCCCCTTGCGTCGCCGACGATGGCGGGACGGCGCGAGGAGCTGGTGAGCCGCTTCGACGCCCTCCGGCGGGCGGTCGTCCTCGAGCCGCGCGGGCACGAGGCCGTCGTCGGGGCGCTCCTGACGCCTCCCGTCTCCGACGGCGCCGCGGCCGGGGTCGTCTTCTTCAACAACGTCGGACCGCTCTGGATGTGCGGGCACGGCCTGATCGGGGTCGTCCGGACGCTCCAGTACCTTGGGCGGATCGGGCCCGGGGAGGTCCGCATCGACACTCCCGCCGGTCCCGTCGCGGCCGGGCTCGAGGCGTCCGGCCTCGTGACGATCCGGAACGTGCCGGCCACCTGCCACGCCCGGGACGTTGCCGTGGAGGTTCCCGGCATCGGGCGCGTCACGGGAGACGTGGCGTGGGGCGGGAACTGGTTCTTCCTGACGGAGCTTCCCGGCGAGCCGCTCCTCCTCTCGAACGTCGCCCGCCTCGGCGCGGCCGCCGCGGCCGTCCTCCGGGCCCTCCGGGAGCAGGGGGTCACGGGACGCGACGGGGCGGAGATCGACCACGTCGAGCTCTTCGGGCCTCCCGCGCGGCGCGACGCCGACAGCCGGAACTACGTCCTCTGCCCCGGCGGGGAGTACGACCGCTCCCCGTGCGGTACGGGGACCTCCGCGAAGATGGCGGCGCTCCACGCCCGCGGAAAGCTGCGGGCGGGGGAAC
>DAOMFB010000513.1:0-2262 GCA_035429585.1 Thermoanaerobaculia bacterium | reverse complement strand
GGATGGCCCTGCACCGGTGTCAGATGGCCGACGCCCTTCTGCAGGGAGGGCTCGGCGACGCGGCGCGGCGGGAGGCGCGGGCCGCCGTGGAGCTCGAGCCCAGCTCGGCCCGCGCGCAGCGGACGCTCGGCTGGGCGCTGGAGCACGACGCTCTCGGTCGCCGCTTCCAGCCGGGATGGGACCGGGCCGGAGCGCTTCGGGCCTACACCAAGGCGAGGGAGCTCGCTCCGAAGGACGTTCTGGCCCGCGCGAGCCTCCCCCTCGTTCGCGAGGTGGACGAGGCCGGGGTCCGGTACGCACCGAAGGCGGACCTGGGCGACGCGATCGCGGAGTACCGGGCGCTCCGGACGGAACTGAAAGAGCAGCGGTTCAACGACAACCTCGTCGTCGCGCTCTGCTTCGCGGAACGCTGGAATGACCTCCCGGACACCGTTCGCGTCCTCCCGAAGAGCGAGCTCGGAAGCCAGGGCCTCGTCCTCGCGGCGGCTGCGACGGGAGGCGTCGAGGCGGCCAGGCTGGAGGCGGAACGCCTCTTTCCCGACCGGGCCGCGCGGCGGCGCGCTCTCGAACGCGTCGGCCAGACCCTGGTTCAGCTTCGCCTCTACTCGGTGGCGGCCGATCTCCTGTCGGCGGCGGCCGCCGGGGCCGACAACGGCCCGGCGCTTCGGGCGCAGGCCGACGCGCTTCGGTCGATCCGGCGCTGGTGCAGCCTTCCCTTCGATGCCGGGGACCCGCAGAGCACGGCACGGAGATTCCTGGTGATGACGGTTCTTCGCCGCCAGGCGGAGATCCTGGCGCTCCTGTCCTCCGAGCTCCGCGCGGACGCGACGAAGGACGAGATGAAGGTCCTGGACGAGATGCTCGCCGCGGCCCTCGCGCGGTCCCGCGGGCCCGACATCACACCGGACGTTCTCGCGGACCTCTCCTCGAGCCTGCTTCGGACGTCTGTCGACGGAGCCGCGACGACGGGCTTCCGCGTCCGCATTCGGGGTGAGGGTGCGGGTCGATCCATGGACGAAGATCTCTTTCTCGTCAGCGAGGGAGGATCGCTTCGCGTCGTCGCATCGACATGGGACTTGTGGAGCGGTGGCCGGGAGGTCCTGCGACGGGCGGCCGCGGGGGATCTTTCCGGGGCGCGCCAATGGCTCGACTGGGTCCGCGAGCGGATGCCGGGCGGCGGAGACGATGCATTGGCCGGCTCGCCGTTCCCGCAGCTCTGGAACCGGGATGATCCGGCGGACATGGAACGAATCCGGGTGGCGGCTGCGGCGCTGATGTCGGGAAGCCCGCTCTCGGACAGGGCCCTGCCGATCCTCGATGCAGCCCGGGCTTCAGCGTCCGCCGGGGAGCGCGACGCGATCGACGTCGCGAGAATCCGGTGTCTTCAGGCCCTCAAGCGGTGGCGCGAGCTGGAACCCGCCGTCTCCGAATACCTTCGAACGCATCCTCGCTCCGACCGGGGATTCACCCTGCTGGGCTACGCACGGCAGAAGCTAGGGCAGGCGGCGGAAGCCCGGAAGCTCGCCGAGGAAAGACTCCGCAGGACGCCGGACGACCCGCCGGGGCTGAGGATGCTCTCGGAGGCGCTCTGGTCCGAGGGTCGGCTCGAGGACGGTCAGATGCCTCTGTTGCGGATGATCGAGAAGGGGACGGCCGAGGCCGGCGACTGGAACAACCTCGCGTGGAGCCGGATCGCCGCCGGGGCGGCCATCGACAAGGCCGTCGAGGAGGCTCAGCGGTCGGTCTCGATGAGCCGTGAGAACAACGCTCCGTCACTCAACACCCTGGCGGCGGCCCTGGCGGAGGCCGGGCGGCCGAAGGAGGCCCTGGACGCCCTCTTCCGGTCGTTCGCCGCGCGCTTACGGAACTCGCCGGAGGGCGCCGACTGGCTGATTCTCGGCCGGCTTGCGGAGCAGTACGGCGAGAGCGCGGCCGCCATCGAGGCCTTTCGGAAGATCAAGAGGGACCCGGATGAGATCGCCGATGTCGTCTCGGCCGAGTCGATCGCCCGGAAGCGGCTGCGGGCGCTCGGCGCCCGATGAACGGAGCTGGGGCCGTCCGTCCGTCGCTCTCTACATCCCGAGCATGACCTTCGCGAGGCGGGACATCATGTCGGGGTGCCAGGGAGGATCCCAGACCAGCTCCACCTTCGCAGACTTCACGCCCGGTACGGAGAGAACGCGGGTCACGACCTCGCCGGGGCGGGTCCCGGCGACGGGGCAGGCTGGCGCGGTCAGCGTCATCTGGACGGTGACGTGGCGC
>DAOMFB010000512.1:0-2263 GCA_035429585.1 Thermoanaerobaculia bacterium | reverse complement strand
ACCTTCCGGAGGAGGAGCCCTCTCTTCAGGCTCGACAGCCGGTCGAGGAAGAGGTGCCGGTCGAGGTGGTCGATCTCGTGGCAGAAGGCGCGTGCCAGGAGGTCGCGCGCCTCGAGCGTCCGGAGGGCGCCGTACTCGTCCCGGGCCTCGACCGTGACCTCCTCCGGCCGCTCGACGACGTCGACGAGGTCGGGAAGCGAGAGACACCCTTCCTCGTCGCGAACCCTCCCGCGGCTCGCGACGACGGACGGGTTGACGAGGACGATCACGCCCGAGGGGTCCTTCCCGACCGAGAGGTCGACGATGGCCACCCGGAGGTTGACGCCCACCTGGGGGGCCGCCAGGCCGAGGCCCGGCGCGGCCCAGCAGGTCTCCTTCAGGTCGCGGAGAAGCTCCCGGAGAGCCGGATCGTCGAAATCCGCGATGTCGGCGTTCGGCGCCAGCAGGCGGGGGTCGCCGTACTTGACGATCTCTCGGATGGCCAATTCCTGCGTCCTCCCGGGGTCTCGGCTCCACCCCGCCGCCCGCCCCGGAGATTGCAGGGGGCCCGTCGGCCGGTCAAGCCGTCTCCCGGGGGGGACGCCCGGGGCTGGTACGCGGGTCGCATGCGACGTCGGTGGAGGAAGACGCCCATGAGGCGCGGCCCGCTCCTGAACCCCGCCGCTCTCATCCTCGGGACGGCCCTGGCGCTCCCCGCCGCGGCCCAGCGGGAGTCTTATTCCTTCGTCTCCTACGCCGGACCGGACGTCGCCCTGCTCTCCACCGCGTCCGACGAGGAGGCCGCCCGCCTCAACACCCCGGTCCTCTCCGGAGACCGGATCGTCACGGGCTCGGGCTCGCGCGCCGAGGTGGTCCTCGCGAGCGGAAACGTCGTCCGGATCGACCTGAAGACGGAGCTCCGGTTCGACCGGATGTCGCGGACCTACGAGTCCGACGACGACCGGGACCTCCTCGTCCTCTTCCGGGGCGCGGTCGCCGCCGAGATCCGGGCCCCGGAGGCCGGGGAGCGGGCCTTTCGCCTCGACACGGACGACGCGACGGTCGTCGTCGAGGGGCGGGGCCTCGTCCGCGTCGACGCGAGCCGGCGCGGGACGGAGATCTGGGTCCTCGCAGGAGAGGCCGAGGTCGCCGGCCGCGGCGGGCAGGTCGTCGTCGGCGCCGGCCAGTACGCCTTCGTTCTCGGGGACGGCGAGATCGAGGCCGAGAACTACGACCCGCCCCGCGACCGTTTCACGCGCTTCGTGGACGAGCGACGCGACCGTCACCCGCAGGGCGGCGGAGCGCAGTGGGTCTCGTCGGAGTACGACTACGAGTCGTCCCTGGCCGACTTCGACGACAACGGCTCCTGGGTCTACGCCTCCTCCGCCGGCGGCTGGTGCTGGCGCCCGTCCGTCGCCGCCGACTGGCGCCCGTACACCTACGGATCCTGGCGCTGGACCCCCGCCGGGCTGACGTGGGTCTCGTACGAGCCCTGGGGCTGGCTCCCCTACCACTACGGAACGTGGTGGTGGGAGAACCCCCACGGCTGGGTCTGGAGCCCCGGTGCGGCCTACGCGCCGGCCTGGGTCTACTGGAGCTACACGCCGTCGTACGTCGGGTGGTGCCCGATGGGTTACTACGGCCGTGGCGTCCGCATTCCGCACCACCGGGTCTCGGCGGTGGAGGTGTCGCAGGTCGACCCGCGGGGCTGGAACTACGCGCCCCTGCCGCGGATCGGGAGGCACCTCGACCCGGCACGGGACATCCTCCGCAGCGACCGCCTCTCCTTCCGGCCGGCCGACACGGCCGTCATCTCGACCTCGCCGCTCCGGATCGACCGGGGGACGAGCTCGGCCCAGGCCGCCGTGCGCGAGGCGCTCCGGAAGATCTCCCAGCCCGTTCCGGCGGGCGCGGTCTCCACGAACGCGGGGCTGACCGCCTTCCTGAGGCGGGATCCGGCCCTCACGCCGGCCGCCGAGCGGGACCTGCGGCGCGTCCTCGTCCCGGCCCGTCGGGACGAGGCCCTGCGGCCGGTCACGCCCGACACCCTGGTCTCGGGGGCGGTCGCCGTCTCCCGGGACGCCAACCTGCCCGTGAGCCGGGTGGACGACTGGCGAGCCCCGGCGGCGCCCGTGAGCGGGGGCCCCGTCCTGCGGGGCGGCCCCTCCCGCCGGCGGGAGTCGGCCGGCGACAACGGCTGGCGGTCGCCGACGTCTCCGGCCCCCCGCGATCTCTCGCCGCGCCCGACCGAGACGGCGGATCCGGGCGACACCGGCTGGCGGGC
>DAOMFB010000511.1:0-2264 GCA_035429585.1 Thermoanaerobaculia bacterium | reverse complement strand
TCGGGCGCGATCTGGGACACGGTCACGAAGGTCCTCCCGCGCGTCGGCGCCTCCGCCGGCGAGTACTCCGGGGGCCCCGGGGAGACCGAGGACCTGCTCGCGGCGGCGCGCTGGCTCCGGCAGCTCCACCCGCGGGGGCCGTTCGTGCTGGGCGGCTTCTCCTTCGGCTCGCTCTGCGCCCTCGCGGCCGCCGCGGCGCTCGCGCCGGACGTCCTCCTCCTGATCGGCGTTCCGACGGCGCGGCTTCCGGCGCTCCCCGCCGTGCCGTCGTCGGTCCGGGTGCTCTGGCTTCAGGGCGAGGAGGACGAGTACAGTCCGCCGGAGAGGGGCCGTACGCTGGCCGAAACCCGCCTCTGGGAGTTCGCCGTCGTCCCGGGCGCCGACCACTTCTTCTCCGGGCGCCTCGACGCGTTCGAAGCCGCGGCGGCGGACGGCCTTCGCCGCGCCCTCGAAGGGAGGTCGACATGAGCACGCCGCCGCTGTCGGCGGAGGAGCGAAGCGAGCTGATCGCCCGGGCCCGGAGGGCCGGGGCCGCGGCGCTCGGCCTGCCGGTCTCCGGACCGGCGCCGTCCGAGCCCTCGGGGCGGCTCGCCGACCCGGGCATGTGCTTCGTGACGTGGACCCGGACGGGCCGCCTCCGCGGCTGCATCGGAAGCCTGGAGCCGGTGCGACCCCTCTGGGCCGACGTCGAGGCGAACGCCGTGCACGCGCTCCTCAGGGACCCCCGCTTCCCGCCCGCCACGCCCCGCGAGTTCCCGGCCTACCGTGTGGAGATCTCGGTCCTCTCGCCGTTCACGGTGGCGGAGGACCCGACGAAGCTCGAGATCGGCGTCCACGGCCTGCTCATCGAGAAGGGGCGCCGCCGGGGCCTCCTCCTGCCGCAGGTGGCCGTCCAGTGGGGCTGGGACGTGGCGACGTTTCTCCAGCAGGTCTGCCTGAAGGCGGGGCTCCCCGAGACGGCCTGGTCCGACGACTCCGTCCCTCCGGCCACCGTCTCCACGTTCACCGCGGAGGTCTTCGGCGAGCCGCTCTCCTAGAGCGGGCTACTTCAGGACGTCGACGAGCTCGATGTCGTAGACGACGGTCGCGCCCGGCTTGACGAAGGGCGGGTGGCCGATCTCGCCCCAGGCCAGCTCCGCGGGGCAGACGACCCGGGCCTGGCCTCCCGCCTTCATCAGGGGGAGCGCCTTCTGCCAGCAGGGGATGACCTTCTCGAGGTCGAAGACGACGGGGCGCCCGAGGGGCCGGGAGGTGTCGAAGACCGTCCCGTCCGTCAGGGATCCCGTGTAGGAGACGACGACCTGCCCCTTCTCGCCCGGTCCCGGCTTCGTGCCGGCCCGCGTCTGCCGGTAGAGGAGGCCCGACGGCTGCCGGACCGTCCCGGGGAGGGCCGCCTCGCGGTCGAAGAAGGGAGCGTCCTTCATCTTCTGCTGGGCCGCCACCTCGGCGAGGCGCTTCTTGGTGAAATCCGAGACCTGCGGGCCGAAAGAGTCGGGGGAGACGCGAAGGGGGCGCCCGGCCGCCGCGTCCGAGAGTCCCTGCCGGAGCCAGGCGAGGTCCTCCTCGGGCAGGGCCAGGCTCGCCACGGGGCGGCCGAGAAGCGCGCCCATGGCGTAAAGGATCTTCTGCCGCTCGGTCGAAGGCTCGGCGGATGCCGGCGGGGCCGGCGTCGCGCGCCCCTTCGCCGACGCAGCCTTTCGCGCGGGGGACGGCGTCGGTGCGGGCGCCTCAGCGCCGGCCAGAGCGGCGCCGAGGAGGCAGAGCGCGGGGAGCATGAGGCGGGAGGGGGTCCACATGGCGAAAAGTGTAGCCGGGAGGGGCCCGCTCAGACCTCGCGGCCCGAGGCGAGCGCGAGGAGGATCCCGGCCGCGACCGCGGCGTTGAGCGACTCGACGCGCCCCGCGAGCGGGATCGTCACCCGTCGCGACAGCCGGGCCTCGAGCGCCGGAGAGATCCCGCGCCCCTCGGAGCCGACGACGAGGACGAGGGGGCGGATTCCCGAGAGGACGGCGGGCGGCTCGCCGCCGCGGGTTTCGGCCCCGGCCATCACCGCTCCCGATTCCGCCGCCCAGGCGGCGGCGTCGTCCGGGGAGACGCCAGTCGCGATCGGGAGACGGAGCGCGGAGAGAGCCGAGGCCCTGACGGACTTGGGAGAGAACGGCGAGGCGCAGTCGGGCGTCAGGAGGGCCGCGGCGACCCCGAAGGCCTCCGCCGAGCGGAGGGTCGCTCCCACGTTCGGCGGGTCCTGGATGCCGTGGAGGAAG
>DAOMFB010000510.1:0-2283 GCA_035429585.1 Thermoanaerobaculia bacterium | reverse complement strand
CCCTGCGCCGTCGAGACGATCTGCCTCCACGGCGACACCCCCGGCGCCGCGGCCATCGCCGCGGCGGTGCGGGCGGCTCTCGAGACCGCCGGCTTCGCCCTCCGGGCGCTCGGCGCCGCCGGCCCGGTCTGACGTTTAAACTACCCCCCGAATGGCGATCGCGGCGGCGGTGACGCCCGAGGTGGCGGCCGAACACGGGCTCTCGGCCGAGGAATTCGGGCGGATCCAGAAGATCCTCGGACGGGCTCCGAATCTGACCGAGCTGGGGATCTATTCGGCCCTCTGGAGCGAGCACTGCTCGTACAAGTCCTCGCGCGTCTTCCTCCGCGAGTTCCCGACGACGGGCCCGCGCGTCCTGCAGGGCCCGGGAGAGAACGCGGGGGCCGTCGACATCGGCGACGGCTGGGCGGTCGTCTTCAAGATGGAGTCGCACAACCACCCGTCGTTCATCGAGCCCTACCAGGGGGCGGCGACGGGGGTCGGCGGGATCCTTCGCGACGTCTTCACGATGGGCGCGCGCCCCATCGCCATCCTCGACCCGCTCTTCTTCGGCGACCCGGCGGCGCCGCGGATGCACGACCTGATCGACGGCGTCGTGCGCGGCATCGGCGGGTACGGGAACTGCATCGGCGTCCCGACGGTCGGGGGGATGACCTTCTTCCACCCGGCCTACAACCGGAACATCCTCGTCAACGCGATGGCAGTCGGCGTCGTCCGCCACGACCGGATCTTCCGGGCGAAGGCCTCGGGGCCGGGAAACCCGGTCCTCTACGTCGGCTCGAAGACGGGGCGCGACGGCATCCACGGCGCCTCGATGGCCTCCGACGTGTTCGACGACCAGAAGGCGCAGCGACGGCCGACCGTCCAGGTCGGCGACCCGTTCGTGGAGAAGCTCCTGCTCGAGGCCGTGCTCGAGGTGCTGCAGGGCGACGCCGTCGTCGCGATCCAGGACATGGGGGCGGCCGGCCTCACCTCGTCCACGTTCGAGATGTGCTCGCGGGGCGGCGTCGGGATGCGCCTCGACCTCTCGAAGGTGCCCGTCCGCGAGACGGGCATGACGCCCTACGAGCTGATGCTCTCCGAGTCGCAGGAGCGCATGGTCGTCGTGACGCGAAAGGGGCGGGCCGAGGAGGTCGCCGCGGTCTTCCGGAAGTGGGGGGTGGAAGCCGTCGCCATGGGCGAGGTGATCCGCGAGCCGCGGATGCAGCTTCTCTTCGAGGGGGCGCTCGTCGCCGACCTCGAGATCGCCCCTCTCGTCCACGACGCACCCGTCTACCAGCGGCCGTGGACGCCTCCCCCGGCCTCGCCGGACCGGCCCGTCTCCGTGCCGCTCGACGGCGCGCCGCACGACAGCGCGGCGCTCCTCCGGCTCCTGGCGTCCCCGAACCTCTCGAGCAAGCGGTGGATCTGGACGCAGTACGACCACTCGGTCCGGACGAACACCGTGGCGGGCCCCGGCGGCGACGCCGCCGTGATCCGCGTCCCCGGCACGACGAAGGGGCTGGCCATCGCGACGGACGTGAACCCGCGCTACTGCGCGGCCGATCCGGCGCGCGGCGCGGGATTCGCGGTGGCCGAGGCCGCGCTCAACGTGGCGTGCGCCGGCGCGCGGCCGCTCGCGGTGACCGACTGCCTGAACTACGGCAACCCGGAGCGGCCGGAGATCCTCGGGCAGTTCGCCGCGGGGATCCGCGGGATGGCGGCCGCGTGCCGCGCCCTCGAGACACCCGTCATCTCGGGCAACGTCTCGCTCTACAACGAGACGGAGGGGCGGTCGATCCTCCCGACGCCGACGGTCGGGATGGTCGGGCTCCTCGAGGACGTCGCCCGGGCCCTCGGGCCGTACTTCGTCCGCGAGGGCGACGTCGTGGCGCTCTTCGGGGAGACGCACGACGAGCTCGGGGCGAGCGAGTACCTCGCGACCGTCCTCGGGCGGGACGAGGGGCCGTGCCCCGTGCTGAATCTCCCGGCCTACCGCGCCGTGGTGGACCTCCTCGTGGAGCTGGCCGGGGACGGAGTCCTCGCCTCGGCGCACGACGTGACCGAGGGCGGGCTGGCCGTGGCCGCCGCCGATGCCTGTTTCGGCCGCGTGACGCGCGGCGCGGAGCTCAATCTCGTCACGCCGCTCCCGGCGACCCGCGCCCTCTTCTCCCAGTCCGGCCCCCGGGTCCTCGTCTCCTTCGAGCCCGGGCTCGAGATGACCGTGCTCACCGCCGCCCGCCGGCTGGGCGTGCGGACGGGGCCCCCCGCCCCCGGGGGGGGGGGGGGGCGCCGGCCCGGGGC
>DAOMFB010000509.1:0-2284 GCA_035429585.1 Thermoanaerobaculia bacterium | reverse complement strand
GTCCGTGGAGACCGATGCCGTGAGGACGCCGCGCGTCTCGAGCCGTCCCGCGGCGATGGCCTCAGCGGCCTCGAAGGCCCGCCGCCACCCCTCGTCCACCGAGGCGGGGTTCAGGCGGTAGCCGGCATAGAGTTCGAGGGCGAGGCCGGCGTTCGCGCCGAACTCCTCCACGAGGGCGTTCACGACGGACGGGTGGGCGTTCTGGCTCATGGTTCGAAGGGGCGCGATTCTACCTTCCCGTTCAGCTCGTCACGTCGCGACGCCCGAAAAGAAAGAAGGCGAGGGCCGTCGCCCCGGCGGCCCAGGCCAGGAGGACCCAGGCACAGAAGGCGAGGCTCATGCCGGGGTAGGGCGTCGGCATGCCCGCGGCGTATTCCGGAAGGGGGAGGCAGGAGACGAAGAACCACTTCGCCCCCTCCCATTCCGAGGCCACCCGCGACAGGATCGTCCCGCCGATCAGCGTCGCCATCATCGTTCCCAGGGCCGCCGCCGTGGAGCGGAAGACCACCGACAGGAGCATCGTCACGGCCCCGACGGCGAGCGCGGAGTACCAGGCGAGGCCCCAGGCGGCGAAGGCGTCCTGCCAGAGGGCGAGGACCCGTACCTTCGTGACGTCGAAGCCGGACTCCGAGAGCCTGAAGCCGGTCACGACCGGGGCGCCCCAGCCCGCCCAGCCGAAGGCGAGCCCCGCGACCGCCCACGAGAGGAGGGCCGCGAGAAGGAGCGTCAGCGTCGTGAAGAGGACCATCACGACGTACTTCGACAGGAGGACCTTCCAGCGGGCCACCGGGCGGGTCAGGAGGAGCGTGATCGTCCCCTCGGAGACCTCCGTGGAGACGAGGTCGGCCACGAGGACGGCCACGAGGAGCGGCAGGAGGAGGACGGACCCGATCGCTGCGAACCCGCGCGAGAAGACCGGGCCGGTCGCCGCGTCCGGGTCGATCCCCTTCTCGAGGTGGTACTTCAGCCGCCCCACCTCGAAGCGCGACCAGCGGCCCCAGCTCTCCGGCATGTTTCGCTGCTGCGAGAGGCGCCGCTCGAGCTGCGAAACCCGCGCCTCGACGCGGGCGCGCCAGCTCTCCGAGGCGTGGTCGCGCTCGCGGATCCGGCGCTGGCGCGCCTGTCCGAAGACGACCACGGACAGGAGGACGACGAGGACGAGCAGGACGACGCGGAACCGCTTTCGCCGGAGGATCTTCAGGGTCTCGTTCTCGACCAGGCCGAGGAAGGTCATACCGTCTCTCCGGACGTCTTCTCGAGGAAGAGGTCCTCGAGCGAGCGGGCTCCGTTCTCCGTCAGCTCGGAGAGCGTGCCTCGCGCCAGCGTCCGTCCCCGGTGCACGATGGCGATCCGGTCGGCCGTCCGCTCCACCTCCGAGAGGATGTGGCTCGAGACGAAGACGGCGAGGCCCCGTTCGTCCGCGAGGTGCCGGATCAGCTCGCGCATCTCGCGGATCCCGGCCGGGTCGAGGCCGTTCGTCGGCTCGTCGAGGATGAGGACGGCCGGGTCGCCGAGGAGGGCCTGGGCGATCCCGATCCGCTGCCGCATCCCGAGGGAATAGGTCCGGACCGTGTCGTCCAGACGCCCGGTCATCTTCACGAGCTCGGCCAGCTCCGGGATCCGCTCCCGCGCGCCGCCGCCCAGCATCCGCGCGAAGTGCTCGAGGTTCTCGCGGCCCGTCAGGAAGCGGTAGAGATCGGGCGTCTCCACGATGCAGCCCACCCGGCGCATCGCGGCCTCGAACTCCCGCTGCACGTCGTGCCCGTCGATGAGGACCCGCCCGCGGGTCGGCTTCACGAGGCCCACGAGCATCCGGATCGTCGTCGTCTTCCCGGCGCCGTTGGGCCCGAGGAAGCCGAACACCTCGCCCCGGTGGAGGGCGAACGTCGCGTCCGTCACGACCTCGCGGTCGCCGTACCGCTTCGCCAGCCCTTCCGCCGACAGGACGACGCCGTCTCCGGTCCCCTCGACCATGCCGCTGTTTTACGCCATCGGCGAGAATCCGGCTCGTGCGACGTCTCTTTCTCTGGTTCCTCCCCGCCGGGATCGCGGCCGCCACGGCCGGGGTCTTCGCCGCCGGCTTCTGGGCCGGGGTCACGGAGCGGCTCGGCGTCCCGGCCTCGGAGGCCGTCCTCCCGTCGCCCACGCCGGCGCCTCCCGCACCGTCCGGCTCGTTCCTCGTCGTCGCGCTCGGAGATTCGATGACGCGGGGCGCGGGGGACGCGGCGGGCGGCTACCCGGAGCGGGTCGGTCGGGCCCTCCGGAAGGAAGGACGGACGGTGAC
>DAOMFB010000508.1:0-2287 GCA_035429585.1 Thermoanaerobaculia bacterium | reverse complement strand
GACGCGGAAGTACGGGATGAGCAGCGTCGCACCCGGCACGTTGTCGTACGTGCAGGTGTACGCCGCCGCCGTCCCCGCGACCGCCAGCAGGGCGAGCGCAACGAAAACAGAAGGCTTCCTCATGCTCTCTCCTCCAATCAAACGCTGATGATACACGGAGCCCGAAGATGTCACCTGGCGGGCAGGTTGCGGAAGAAGCGGAACCCGCCGTCCCGGGTCTCGTGACCGGTCAGGTAGTGGAGCATCAGGACGATGTCGGGCCGCCCGTCCCCGTCCACGTCGGCGATCCGGATCGCGGCGGGGCGGTTGACGAAGGTCGGCTCGAGGGCCGGGTCCAGCTCCTCGAAGCCCCCGGCGGGCGTCTGGAAGAAGACCCGCAGGCGCTTCGTCGCGTCGTCGCCCACGACGACGTCGTCCAGCCCGTCGCCGTCGAGGTCCCCGACCGCGAGCCCGCCCGAGTTCGACCTGTCGAAGCCGAGGCGCTTGACGACGCGGTAGCGCTTCCAGGCCTTTCCCTCGCGGTAGTAGACCGAGACCCCGTCGCCCGTCGGGTCCGGGACGGCGTTGGCCGGCCGGTTCTTCAGGTAGGCGACGAAGGCGGCGGGGTGCTTGCGGAAGGTCCCGACGGCGGTCCCCTCCACCACGGAGAACTGCTCGACCGCGAACCCGGAGACGTTCTTGAAGGCCATCTTCTCCCGGTCGAACTCGTAGAGGGAGTTGAGGCCGTTGGCGTAGTGGCAGCCCGAGACGTAGAAGGGCGCCCCGCCGTCGACGGGATGCGTCTCGAGGGAGACCGCCGTGCCGTAGCACGGCTGGTCGTCGAGCCCCGCCACCAGCTCGATGAACTTGTCGCCCTTGTTGATGAAGGCGCGCGCCTCGTACCCCTCGTAGTGTCCGTCGGCCGTCAGGTGCGGCTTCGTCTGGATCGACTCCGGCATGTCGGACACCATCAGGACGTCGTTCCGGCCGTCGCCGTCGAGGTCGCCGATCGCCAGGGCCCGCGTCGAGAAGCCGCGCGGCA
The DNA here is from genome assembly GCA_035429585.1 of Thermoanaerobaculia bacterium. Classification (GTDB taxonomy): domain Bacteria; phylum Acidobacteriota; class Thermoanaerobaculia; order UBA5066; family UBA5066; genus DAOMFB01. The sequence goes on along the minus strand of DAOMFB010000508.1, from coordinate 1,266 downwards.
GCCCGCGCGAGGCGACGCGGAACCGGAAGTCGCCGAGGTTGAAGGCCACCCACGTCCCGGCCCCGTGGCCGCCCCAGACGATGTCGTTCCGGCCGTCGCCGTCGAGGTCCCCGGCCGCGACGCCGCCGTAGCCGATCCCGAGCCCCTCGGGGTTGTCCAGCTGCGGCGTGACCGACTTCCACCGCTCGCCGTCCCACCGGAAGACCCGGAGGCCCTGCGCCGACATCCGGGGCGGCGGCGAGACGATCTCGGGCCGGCCGTCGCCGTCGAGGTCCGCCAGCGCGAAGTTGTCCCGCCAGATCCCGGCCTTCGGGAGGCCGGCCGACTGGTCCTCGAGGCGGATCCGCTTCTTCGAGATCGGAGGCGCCACGACCTCCGCCTCCTCCGCCGGGATCTCGTAGACCGGCGGCAGGGCGGCGGCGGCGGCCTCCTCGGCGGCGCGCTTCTTCGCCCGCTCCTCGGGGGTCACCTCCGCCTCGGCCTCGACGTAGTAGTACTCGTCGTCCACCCGGACGAGGTCGATCCCCGCCTTCACGCCGACGATCGTGCTGTAGAGCTTTCCGTTCCGCACGATCAGGGTCGGGTCCTTCGGGATCCTCTTGAGCCGCTTCCCGGTGGCCGGGTCGACGATGACCGTGACCGGCTTGTAGGTCTGCTCTCCCTCCTCGCCCTCCTCGGGCCCCGCGGTCGGGAGCTTCCCGCCGAGGAGCGCGTCGATGGCCTTCTCCTTCGACGACGCGGACCGCGCCGGGGTAGGCGCCGGGGTCGGCGCCGGAGCGGCGGCGGCCGGCGTGGGCGACGGCTTCGGCGCCTCGGAGGCCGGCGGCGCCGGAGGCGGTGTCTGCGAGCAGGCGGCGGCGAGCACCGCGCAGAGAGCGAGTGCGACGGGACGGACGAGGCTGGGCACGGGATCTCCTTTTCGGCGCACGGAACCCGCGGGACTTCGGCCCCGGGGGCAAAGAGAGCGGGATTCTAAAGCAAATCCGAGAAGACCCGGCGGCTCCGCCGGAAGAACGAGAGGCGGGCGGCGGCGGGGAGGAGGAAGCGCCGGTTCATGGTCACTCGTCCCGGGGGCGGTAGCTGTACTGGTAGTGATACTGGTACTGGTACCCGCCGTACTTCGCGTGGTTGGGCGGCACGTCGTTGAAGACGAGGCCGTTCAGCTTCACCCCGTTCTCGCCGTAGTGCTTCACGGCGAGCTGCACCTCGCGGACGGGGTGCCAGGCCGAGCGGAGCACGAGCAGGTTCACGCCGCCCACCCGCCCC
>DAOMFB010000507.1:0-2290 GCA_035429585.1 Thermoanaerobaculia bacterium | reverse complement strand
CAGGAGCTGTCCCCACACCGCGAGAGCGGTCGGAGGGGCCAGCTGGCCGAGAGGGGCGAGGAAGACCGCGAGGCTCGCCGCGAGGAGGCCCGAGGCCGCCAGGAGCGGCACCTTCCAGGCCGAGGCCCGCCGGACCTCCCACGGGGCGAAGGGACGGGCCGCCGCCACCCGGGCGGCGAAGTCGGGCGGGAGGCCCGGAGAGAACGCAACCATCTCATCCAGAAGCACTTCGAGCTTCCTGTCGCGCGAAAGATCCGCCGCCCCGGCAGGTCCTTCCATCGCGGGATTCTCGGGCTCCATCTTCATCGCCTCCTCTATACGAAGTCGGGCGGCAAAAGATCTCGCAGGGCCTGGCGCGCCCGGAAGAGCTTGTTCTTGACGGTGCCGAGCGGCATCCCCTTCAGCTCGGCGATCTCCTCGTACGGGAGCTCGCCGTAGTGCCTCAGGCTGATCAGCTCGCGATAGTCGTCGGGAAGCCGTTCGATCGCCTCGTCGATCGCCTTCCGGAGCCGTCGCCGCGTCAGGTCCTCGAGCGGGTCGGGGCGGTGATCGCGCGGGTCGATCGCGCGGCTCTCGCCCTCTTCGTCCGGAGCCAGGTCGAGGGAGACGGTCCGTCCGCGACGCCGCCTGAGGTGGTCGATCGCCGCGTTTCCCGCGATCCGGAAGAGCCACGTCGAGAACCGGAAGCGCGGGTCGAAGCTGTCGAGCGCGCCGTAGATCTTCAGGAAGACTTCCTGCGTCACGTCGCGGGCGTCCTCCGCGTCGTGCGTGAAGCGGGAGATGAACCGGAAGAGGCGCGTCTGGTAGCGCGCCACGAGCGTCTCGAAGTGCTCGCCCTCGCCGTCGAGGATCCGGCGGACCAGCTCGGCGTCGTCGCGCTCCGCGGAGAGGGCCACCCGGGCATCGTGCCACAGGAGCCCCCGCCCCCCGCCGCTAGAATCCCGCCCGGATGCCGGACTCGGCGTGCGTGGTCCGCTTCGAAGGCGCGTCGAAGCGGTACGGAAGCCTTCTCGCGCTCCGGCCGATCGACCTCGAGATCGGGGCCGGCGAGCTCTTCGCCCTCGTCGGGCCGAACGGGGCCGGGAAGACGACGGCCCTCGGCCTCTTGACCGGCCTCCTCACCCCGACCTCGGGCCGTGTCCTCGTCGGCGGCCTCGACGTGGCCGCCGACCCGGTCGGCGCGAAGCGGCGGATCGGTTTCGTGCCGGACCGGCCCCTCCTCTGGCCGCGCTGGACGCCCCGGGAGTCGCTCCGCTTCGTGGGGGCCGTCTTCGGGATGGCGGGCGGGAGGCTGGAGCGTGCGATCGAGGCGGAGATCTCGGCCTTCGCGCTGGACGGCGACGCCGACACGCGGAACGAGGCCCTCTCGCACGGGACGCGGCAGCGGGTCGCCCTCGCGCAGGCGTTCCTGCACGCGCCCGACGTCCTCGTCCTCGACGAGCCGATGGTGGGGCTCGACCCGTTCGCCCAGCGCACCCTCGCGACGCGGCGCCGCGAGCGGGCGGCCGCCGGGGCGGCGGTCGTCTTCACGACGCACCAGCTCTCCACCGCCGCCGACCTCGCCACGACGGCCGGGCTCCTCGTCGGCGGCCGCCTCGCCGCCTGGGGGCCGCCGCGTTCCCTGACCACGCCGGACGGGCGGAGCGGCCCGCTCGAAGAGCTCTTCTTCGAGGCCGGCGGGCGCGGGAGCGGCTGAATGGCGCCGTCGCCCGGGCGAATCGCCGCCGCGAACGCCGTCCGGGGCGCCGTCCGGAGCCTCCGGGCCGGCGGCTTCCGGTACGCCGCGGCGGCCGCCGTCGCGGGCGCGTCGGCTCTCGTCTTCGCCGCGGGCACGGCCTGGGCCACGGAGGCCCTCCTCGAGAGCGCGCGGACCGCGCTGCCGCAGCTCCCGGAGGTCCGCCCCGAGTTCCTCGTCGAGAGGGCCCTCCGGGCGGGCTTCGTCTCGGCGGGATTCCTCCTCGTCCTCGGCGCGCTCACCTCCGGCGTCTCGACCCTCTTTCTCTCGGCGGAGCTGCCGGCGCTCCTCGTCCTCCCGATCCCGCACGAGCGCCTCTTCCGGCGCCAGCTGCTCCGGACGATCTCCGCCTCGGCGGCGCCGCTGCTCCTCCTCGCCCTGCCCGTCCTCCTCGTCGCGTCGGCGCGCGCGCCCCGCCCGGGCCTCGCGCTCTCCGCCGGCGCCCTCGCGCTCTTCGCCGTGACCGTCGCGGCGGGCGCCGCGGGCGGCGCGGGGGCGCTCCTCCCCGTCCCGCTCGCGCCCCCCCCGCCCGCCCCCCCCCTCCTCGCCCCCGTC
>DAOMFB010000506.1:0-2292 GCA_035429585.1 Thermoanaerobaculia bacterium | reverse complement strand
CGGAGGTTCTTGAACTCGGCGTTCGCCGACTCCTTGTCGAGGATCCGGATGACGGAGTCCTCGCCGTGGACCGTCGGCATGATGGAGACGCGGAAGTCGATCGTCCGCCCCTTGACGCGGATCTTGAAGCGGCCGTCCTGCGGGATCCGCTTCTCCGCGATGTCCAGCTCGGACATGACCTTGATCCGGCTGATGATCGTCTGGTGGTGCTTCTTGTCGATCGGCTCCATCGCCGGGTAGAGGACGCCGTCGATCCGGTACTTGATGACGACGACGTTCTCCTGCGTCTCGATGTGGATGTCCGACGCGCGGCGCTGGATGGCGTTGAACAGGACCGAGTCGACGAGCTTGATGATCGGGCTCGCGTCCGCCGCGATCCGGTCGATCGTCAGGACCTCTTCGCCCTCCTCGTCCTCGCGCACGACCTGCATCCGGAACTCTTCGGTCGCCTCCTCGAGCACGCGCTGGGTGCTCTCGGACTTCTGGAGGATGTCCTGGAGGGCCGCGCGGGAGCCGACCTTCACGCGGAGCGGCCGCCGGAGCAGCAGCTCGAGCTCGTCGCGCTTGACGACGTCGCCCGGGTCGGCCATGACCACGGCGAGGGCTCCGTCCTCCTCGCGCTCCGGGACGAACTCGAAGCGGAGCATCCAGTCGAGCGGCGTGGCCCGGAAGAGGGCCGGGTCGACCCGGAACGTCCAGAGGTCGACGTACGGGAGCCCGAGCCGCTGGGCCGTCTGCCGGGCGCGGGTCTCCTCCGAGGCGGCGTCGAGGAACTGCGGGAGGGGTTCGGCGGCGATTCGGCTCATGCTCAGGTCCGGATGTTGGAGAGGATCGTGAACATCGGGAGGTAGATCGAGAGGAGCAGCGTGGCGATCACGCCGCCCATGACGACGAGGATGACCGGTTCGATGAGGTTCACGAGACGCTGGAGCGACGTCTCGATCGAATCGTCGTAGAAGTCGGACACGTTCGTCAGCATCTCCTCGAGGGCGCCCGTCGCCTCCCCGACCTTGATCATCTCGACGGCGAGCGACGTGAACTGCCCCGTCTGCTCGAGGCTCTTCCAGAGCTCCGCCCCCTCCCGCACCTTCGGCACGACCGTCTGGACGGCGTCCGAGACCCGGCGGTTCGCGACGGCGCCGCCCGAGATCTCGAGGGCCGGCACGAGCGGCGTCCCGGCACCGACGAGCGTGGCGAGCGAGCGGGCGAACTGCGAGAGGGCGAACTGGTGGAGGATCCCCCCGACGACCGGGATCTTCAGCAGGAACCCGTCGAAGGCGAGGTGCCCGGCGTCCGTCCGCCGCCACCGGGCCACGGCCCACCAGACGGCCGCGATGCCGAGGACGACGAAGAGGATGTTCGCGCGGAGCGTGCTCGCCACGGAGATCACGATCCGGGTCACGATCGGCAGCTCCGTCCCGAAGCCGGCGAAGAACTCCACGAACTTCGGGATGACGTAGGTCATCAGGACGGTGATCAGCCCCACCGCGAGCCCCATGAGGACGGCCGGGTAGACGAGCGCGCCGACGACCCGCCGCTTCACCGCCGCCAGGATCTTCTGGTACGACAGGTACCGCCGGAGCACCTTCTCGACCTCGCCCGAGCGCTCGCCCGCCTTCAGCGACGTCCCGTAGAGACGCGGGAAGGCGTCGCCGTGCGACAGGAACGCGTCCGAGAGCGCGACGCCGGAGACGAGCTGGTCCCGGATCCCGACGAGGATCTCCTTGAAGCGCCGGTTCTGCTGCCGCTCGAGCAGGATCTCGAAGCCGGCCACGACGGGAAGGCCGGCCTTGAGCAGCGCCACGAGCTCCTGGTTGAAGACCAGGAACTCCTCGGTGGAGACGGCGCCCCGGCGGCGGAGCAGCCGGCTCGCCGACGCGACCCCGGCCCGCAGGGAGGCCGCGCCCCGGGGCCCGGCCTCGTCGCTTCGCCGGGCCGAGAAGAGGCGGTTTCCCTGACGCGCGATCTCGGCGCGGAGCGACTCCTCGTCGCCCGCCTCGAACGTCCGCGTCGCCACGGCGCCGTCGGGCGTCCCGACCCGGCAGACGAAGGTCGCCATCAGTGCATCCCGCCGATGCCCGGCCCGGGGAGCGCCAGCTTGCCGCTGAAGACGAGGATCAGCGCGCCCGACGCCGCCTCGTCCTTGCCGACCGCGAGGATGTACGGCTGGCCGATGGCCACGTTGATGGTCGTCCGGAGGATGTCGCTCCGGCGCCCGGCGACGCCGGGCCCCGGGGCCCGGCGGAGCCGCCCGCAGAGCGTGCCAACCCGGGACGCATAGGCAGTGCCGGC
>DAOMFB010000505.1:0-2301 GCA_035429585.1 Thermoanaerobaculia bacterium | reverse complement strand
CGGGAAACTCGGTCGCAAGGTTGCTCGTCAATTCACATTCGGAGGCGATGAACGCGCGCTCGATGCGGCCCTCGCGGACGCGGGTGGCGATGTCGTTGCGAATCTGGCTCGTGCTGCCGTAGACGTCGGCTTCGCGCAGGACGTCGGAACGGATGCGACTGCCCTCCAGGTCCCCCACGACGCGCGCGGCGGCCTCTGGTACGCGAGCACCCCGAAGAACGGCGGGCCCCCCGGCCCCGCCACGACCGACGCGGACGCCCTCCACTACGACCTGGAGACGCGCATCCGGAAGAACCGCGACCTCGCGGGCGTCTCCACCGTGCGGTTCCGCGTCCTCCGCGACGGCCTCCGCCTCCTCCGCCTGCACCTCTTCCCCCGGCTGCGGATCCGGACGGCCGAGCTCCTCCGGGGTGAGGGGGGACCGGAGCCCCTCGAGTTCCTTCAGGGGAGGGACGACGAGGACGGCGACGCCGCCGTCCTGCTCCCCGGGCCGGCCCGGACGGGAGAGGTGGTCACCGTCCGCGTCTCGTACGAAGGGGACCAGGTCCTGAGGGACGTCGGCCTCGGCATCTACGCCGTCGGGGCCCGGCAGTCGTGGTACGCGAACCTCGGGACCTTCACCGACCCCGCCACGTTCGAGCTGACCTATCGCGTGCCCCGGAGGAACGAAGTCGTCTCGGTCGGCCGCCTCGTCGAGAAGAGCCTCGAGAAGGACACGGCGGTCTACCGGTTCCGCGCCGAGCGCCCGATCCGCGTCGCCGGCTTCAACTACGGGGTCTTCAAGTCCGTCGAGAAGACGGACGCCGACTCCTCCTTCCGGCTCCGGGTCTACACGGAGGAGGGGAAGGGCGAGCGGTTCGCGGAGTCCGTCCTCGTGGACGGAATCAACGCGGCCCGGGTCGGCGTCGCCTACTTCGGCCCGCTTCCCGACAACGACGTGGCGATCTCGCAGCAGGCCGACTGGGCCTTCGGCCAGAGCTGGCCCTCCCTCGTCTTCCTCCCGTACATGGCCTTCATCACGTCGTACGAACGGGTCGTCGAGATGGGCCTCGGCCAGGCCACCGACTTCGTCAACAACGTCGGGTATCACGAGTTCGCGCACCAGTGGTGGGGACACAACGTGGGGTGGGCGACGTATCGCGACCAGTGGCTCTCGGAGGGCTTCGCCGAGTTCACGACGGCCCTCGTCATCCAGGCCGTGGAGGGGCCCGGGAAGTACCGGGATTTCTGGGAGAAGGCCCGGAAGAAGATCCTCCAGCGGGGCCGGCTGGCCCGGGTCCGGAACTGCGACGCCGGGCCGATCTCGCTCGGCTTCCGCCTCGAGACGTCCGAGGCGCCGGAGGCCGGAGCCGCCATCATGTACGAGAAAGGGGCGTTCGTCCTCCAGATGCTCCGGTCCATGCTGTACGACGCGAAGGAGAAGAACCGCGATGCCCGGTTCGTGGCCGTCCTGAAGGAGTTCTCGACGGAGTGGGCGGGCCGGAACCCGACGACGGACGACTTCCGCCGGGTGGCCGAGAGGCACATGCCCGAATCCGTCGGACGGGACCTCGGCTGGTTCTTCCGCCAGTGGGTGGAGGGGACGGACATCCCCCGGCTCGCCCAGAGCCTGCAGGTGACGGACCTCGGCGGGGGAAAGTACCGGCTCGCCGGAGACCTTTCGCAGAGCGGCGTGCCCGACGACTTCCGGAGCCTCGTGCCGATCTACGCCGAGTTCGACCGGGGGCAGTTCGTGCGGATCGGCGGGGCGACCCTCGTGGGAACGAAGCCGGTTCACCTGGAGACCGAAGTCCCGTTTCCCCGAAAGCCCCGGGGCGTCGTGGCCAACGCGAACTTCGACCTCCTCACGAGGGACTGAAGCCCGCCCACGGAACGGCTCCAACCGGGGGGCTGACGACCGGGGGAAGGCGACTACGCGCCCGCGGCGGCCTCCCGGTGCCCCAGCGGCCCGCGTCCCGCGCCGAGGCCGGGGGCGGCCGCGAGAGCCCGGTGGCAGTAGTCGAGGCCGAGCCGCACGGCGTCCGGAAGTGTTTCCCCGAGAGCGAGATGGGCGGTGATCGCGGCGGAGAGGGTGGCGCCGGCGCCGTGGTGGTGGCGCTCGCCGAGGCGGGAGTGGCGGAACGTCGTCCACGTCCTCCCGTCGAGGAGCCCGTCGACGACGTCGCTCCCCGCGGCCTGCCCCCCCTTGATCAGGACGGCCTGCGGCCCGAGCTGCTGGATGGCCCGGGCGGCACGCTTGGCGTCGGACTCGTCCCGGATCGGGAATCCGGCCAGGACCGAGGCCTCGACGAGGTTCGGGGT
>DAOMFB010000504.1:0-2302 GCA_035429585.1 Thermoanaerobaculia bacterium | reverse complement strand
TCGTCGGTTCCGGCCCTGGCGCTCGGCGGAGCCCGCGGCTCGACGCAGCCCGAGGTGGGGCGCGACGTCTTCCGCTTCTTCGAGAGCCCGACGCCGACGCCGCGGCCCGTCCCGCCGACGCCCACCCCCGTCGTCTATTACCTCCTTCCGTACTACCCGACCGCGACCCCGACGCCGACGCCGATCGTTCCGCCGGCGCTTCCGTTCAAGGCGATCGGGCGCTTCGGGCCGAGTGACAACCCGATCGTGACGCTCGAGATGGGCGGCCGCCTGATCAACGCCCGCGAGGGCGACGTCGTGGAAGGCCGCTTCGTCGTCCGGAAGGTCAACCGCGAGTCGGTGGACTTCTCCTTCTCCGGCCTTCCGCCCGAGATCACCCGCCGCCTTCCCATTCCGCTCCCGTGAGCATCCGACGAGGTCTTGACCGATGAAGAGAGCCCATCCCGCCGCCGATCCGAAGCGCCGCCTCCGGCTCGTGGCCGCCGGCCTCCTGGCCCTCGTGGCCGGCGGCTGCGTCTCGTCCCGAGCGATGAAGGACGGCGAGTCCGCCGAGCAGCGCGAGCACTGGGACATCGCCCTCCTGGCGTACCAGAAGGCGAAGGAGACGGACCCGACGAACCTCCAGGCGCGGGCGGCCTACGAGCGCGTCCGGATGAAGACCGCCCAGATCCACTACGAGCGCGGGAAGATCTACCACGTCTCCGGGCAGCTCGATCTCGCCGCCATCGAGCTGGAGCAGTCCGTCGCGCTCGACCCGACCAACGACGCGGCCCAGCAGGAGTACCGGAAGGTCCGGGCCGACCTCGAGGCGCGGCAGCGCGACATCTCGGGGGGGACGGCGGTCGAGCAGGCGAAGGCGAAGACGCGGGGGAAGAAGGCGGCGCCGCCGATGCTGAACCCGGCGTCGGACAAGCTGATCGACGTCTCCTTCCCGCCCGACACGAACATCAAGAAGATCTACCTGGCCCTCGGGTCGGCGGCCGGGATCAACATCCTCTTCGACCCGCAGCTGAAGGACGACAAGTTCACGCTCGACCTGCGCGGCATGACGTTCCAGCGGGCCCTCGAGGTCGCGATGCGCCAGGCGGGGCACTTCTACAAGGTGCTCGACGAGCGGACGATCATCGTCGCGCAGGACACCCAGCAGAACCGGCGCGAGTACGAGGACCTCGTCATCCGGACCTTCTTCCTCTCGAACGGCGACGTGAAGGACGTCTCGGCCATGGTCCGCGGCGTCCTCGACATGCGCCGCCTCCAGCCCGTCCCGCAGCTCAACGCGATCGTCATCCGCGACACGGCCGACAAGGTGGCCGTCGCGGAGAAGCTCATCGAGGTGAACGACAAGGCGAAGTCCGAGGTGATCGTCAACGTCGAGCTCCTCCTGATGAGCCGGCAGGACGTGCTCAACCTCGGGATGCAGCTCTCGCAGTACGCGACGACCGTGTCCGTCGTGAACCCGACGGACCCGACGAAACCGGCCACGTCGCTGACGTGGGACCAGATCGCCGCGCTGACGAAGAGCGACCTCTCCTTCACGATTCCGAGCGTCACCTTCAACTTCCTGAAGAACAACACCGACGGACAGGTCCTCGCGAAGCCGCAGCTCCGGATCGCGGAGGGGGAGAAGGCGGAGCTCATCATCGGCGACAAGCAGCCGATCCCCGTCTCGACCTACAACACCACGCAGTCGATCGGGCAGACCGGCATCGTCCCCATCACCTCCTTCCAGTACCAGGACGTCGGCATCAAGATGCAGATCGAGCCGCGCGTCCACCACAACAAGGAGGTGACGCTGAAGCTCATGATCGAGATCTCGGCGATCAACGGCTACGCGCCCAATCCGGGCGGTTCCCCGATGCCGATCATCGCCACCCGGACGGTCACCTCCACGGTGCGGCTGAAGGACGGCGAGACGAACTTCCTCGCGGGGCTCATCCGCCGCGACAAGGCGCAGCAGAAGGACAAGATCCCGTTCCTCTCCGACCTCCCCCTCCTCGGCCCGCTCTTCACGCACTACACAAACGACGACCGGACGACCGACATCTTCATGGCGCTGACGCCGCAGATCGTCCGGCAGCCGCAGATCACGGAGGAGGACCTGATCCCGATCTGGGTCGGCACGGAGAACAACGTCTCCTTCTCGGGCGGCGGGACGCGGCTCGAGTCGCCGGGAGCCACGGGCACCCCGTTCGAGCAGCCGCCGGCGGAGGCGCGTCCGGCCAGCCCGGACCGTTCGCCCCGCCGCGGCGTGATCCAGGGGGGGACCCCGAGCAACCCGTTCCGGCGGACGCCGACGTCGACC
>DAOMFB010000503.1:0-2306 GCA_035429585.1 Thermoanaerobaculia bacterium | reverse complement strand
CGGCCCGCGGCGCGTCGCCGGCGCGCCCCTCGACCGTGATCCCGTCGCGGCCCGGGGAGGCGTCCCCCATCCGGCACGTCGTCTACGTGATCCGGGAGAACCGGACGTACGACCAGGTCCTCGGCGACCTTCCCCGGGGGAACGGCGATCCGTCCCTCGTCCTCTTCGGCCCCGACGTGACGCCGAACGCCCACGCGCTCGCGACGGAATTCGTCCTCCTCGACAACTTCTACTGCGACGCCGAGGTCTCGGCCGACGGGCACAACTGGTCCACGGCGGCCTACGCGACGGACTTCGTCGAGAAGGTCTGGCCGCTGAACTACGCCGGGAACGGGTGGAACTACGTCTTCGAGGGGGACGACCCGACCGCCGCGCCGACGGCCGGCTACCTCTGGGACGCCGCGGCGCGGGCCGGCGTGACGCTCCGCAACTACGGCGAGTTCCTCGGCATCGGCGCGGAGTCCCCGGAGACGAAGTACACGGGGCGCTTCGAGGGGAAGGGAGAGAACCTCGCCCCCTTCACCTGCCCCTTCTTCCCCGGCTTCGACCTCGAGATCAGCGACAACGCCCGCGTCGACCTCTGGCTCAAGGAATTCCGCGAGTTCGAGAAGAAGGGGGAGATGCCGCGGCTCCAGATCGTCCGGCTGGGGAACGACCACACGGCCGGGACGAAGAAGGGGGCCGTCACGCCGCGCGCCTACGTGGCCGACAACGACCTGGCCGTCGGGCGGCTCGTGGAGGCTCTCTCGAAGTCGCGGTTCTGGAAGGAGACGGCGGTCTTCATCGTCGAGGACGACGCCCAGAACGGCTCGGACCACGTCGACGCCCACCGGACCGTGGCGCTCGTCGTCTCGCCGTACACGCGCCGGGGGGGCGCCGTCGACTCCACGATGTACTCCACGACCTCGATGCTCCGGACGATGGAGCTGATCCTCGGCCTGCCGCCGCTCTCCCAGCACGACGCCTCGGCGACGCCGATGTCGAACGCCTTCGCGGACGCGCCGGACCCGACGCCGTTCACGCACCGCGCCGCGCGGATTCCGCTCTACGAGATGAATGGAGAGGGGGCTCCGATGCAGGCCCTGATGGAGGAGTGGGACTTCACGCGGGAGGACGCCGCCCCCGACGTCGCGCTGAACGAGGCGATCTGGAAGAGCGTCCGGGGGGAGGGGAGCCCGATGCCCCCGCCCGTGAACGCGGCCTTCGTCCGGGCGGGGGGGGATCGGGGGCGCTGACCGTCCGGGGGAGGGGACGACCGTCCTGGCACGGGACGTGCTTTTTCGGGAGTCAGGGGCGCGGGCTCTGCCGGGGCGCCCCGGAAGGAAAGATGAAATGAGACACCGTCCCATCGTCCGCTCCGCCGCCGCCCTCGCGGCCCTCCTGCTCGCCGGAGGACCGGCCCTGGCCGCCGACGAGCCGAACACGAAGCGCCTCGGGAAGACCGTTGCGCAGTACAGCGACGCGAATATCCAGGTGGCCGTCAGCTGGAAGTACCCGCAGCTCCATCCCGACGAGAAGTGGACCTACTTCGAGACGTGGGTCATGCCCTTCACGGGGGGCGGGATCGAGATCAACCGCGAGGACGTCTCGCTCTTCCTCCCGGACGGAACGCGCGTTCCGCTGCCGAGCCAGGAGAAGCTCGGGAAGGGGCTTCCCGACATCCGACGCGTCCTGACGATCGGCGACGTCTCGCGCGACCCGATGGAGGGCTACTTCTCCTCCCGCCGGGTGCTGACCCGGATCGGGTTCCAGGAGATCCCGGGGACCTTCCTCGTCTACGACACCCGCGGGCTCGCCCCGTACGACTGCGGGTACGGCGACTTCTTCTTCGAGAACCCGAAGGGGAAGTGGGAGAAGGGGATCTACACCCTCGTCATCCAGAAGAAGGGGCTCGACGTGAAGATCCCGATGCAGATCGGGATCGAGGGCGAGCTCGAGCGCGTCAAGTAGAGAGACCGTGCCGGCGGGGCGTCACTCCAGGAAGTCCAGGTCGCGCCCCGCCGTCTCTGCCATCCCGAGGAGGGAGACGAGGGCAAGGGCGATGCAGGCGAGGCCCACCGCCCAGGCGCTCCCGACGTAGCCCAGCGGGCCCCGGAGCAGGGAGAAGGCGCCCGTGATCAGCGGAACGGCCCCCCGGACGAAGTTCGGGACCGTGGTGGCGACCGTGGCCCGGAGGTTCGTGCCGAACTGCTCCGCGGCGATCGTGACGAAGACGGCCCAGTAGCCCGCCATCAGCCCGAGGTACCCCGCCAGGAGGTAGAACCCCATCGGGGAGAGCCCGCGCACCGTGAGGTAGAACGCCACGC
>DAOMFB010000502.1:0-2307 GCA_035429585.1 Thermoanaerobaculia bacterium | reverse complement strand
ACTCGTCGTTCATCTAAGCCCTTCGCGTGTCGACGTCGTTCGCGGGGGAGTCGCCCACCGGGAGGAGGGGCTCCGGGGGGACGCCGAGGCGGGTGAGGAGGCGCCGGTAGAGCTCCGGGTCGGGCTTCGCGAGCCCCTCGTCGCAGGAGAAGGCGGCGGCGTCGACGAGCTCGGCGAGGCCGAGGGCGCGGAACGCCTCGGCGTGCGGGCTGGCGAGGTTGGAGACGACGCCGAGCTTCAGGCCGCGCCGCCTCAGGAACTGGAGGAGCGACCGGACGCCCGGCTCGGCCCGGATGGACGCGGTCTCGGCCTCGACGGCCGCGCGGCAGGAGGCCTCCGCGCCGTCCCGGCCGGGGGCGAGCGCCTCCACGAGCCGGCGGGCGAAGGCGTCGGCGCCGGGGAAGGGCCGGAGGAGGAGCTCCTCCCGGACGAGCCGGGCCCACTCGTCCCGGGTGGCGCCGAGAAGGCGGTGGACCTCGCGGTGGAGGGTCCGCCGCCCGACGTGGAGGAGCGTGCCGTAGAGGTCGAACGCGACGGCGTCCAGCGCGCCCGGTCCGCCGTCGCTCACGGCTTCAGGCGGTGGTGCCGGAGGAAGTCCATGAACTTCTGGTAGTCCTCGGGCGGCAGGTGGAACAGGTCGAGGAGGTGCCGGTAGCTGCCGTCCGCCTCCAGCAGCCCGCGTCGGACCACGTCCTTCACCATGCTCCGGCAGATCTCGCGGTCGAGGAAGGGGGCGGCGGCGGCCTCCCAGAATCCCTCGCCCCCGGCCACGATCCGCCGGTAGAGGTCGCCGGCACGCGGCTCGGCCGGAGCCTCCTCGTCGTGGCCGAGGGCGGAGATCACGTCCGGCGCGTGGATCTCGTCGCCGTCGCAGAGGGCGTACGCCGTCGTGACGACGCTGAGGAGCTCGCGGACGTTTCCCGGCCAGGAGTACGCCCCGAGGATCCGGAGGGCCCCCGCCGTGACGGTCTTCCGGACGCCGTAGCGGGCGTGGAGCTGTCCGAGGAAGTGGTGCAGGAGAAGGTGCCAGTCGTCCCCCCGGCTCCGGAGAGGGGGGACGTCGATGAGGAAGTACCGGAGCCGGAAGTAGAGGTCGTGCCGGAACGCCTCCCGCGAGATGAGCTGGTCGAGCGGGCGGTTCGTGGCGGCGAGGACGCGGACGTTCACGCTCTTCGTCGCCTCGGAGCCGACCGGCTGGAACTCTCCCTTGGCCAGGGCGCGCAGGAGCATCACCTGGGCGCTCATGTGGAGGTCGGCGATCTCGTCGAGGAAGATGACGCCGCCGTCCGCGGTCTCGAAGCACCCTTTCCGGTCGGCCGAGGCCCCCGTGAAGCTCCCCCTCTTGTGGCCGAAGAGCTCGCTGACCGTGAGGTTTCCCTCGAGGTACTGGGGGCAGTTCACCGAGACGTAGGCCTGGCCCCGCCGCGGGCCGAGGAGGTAGAGGGCCTGCGCGACGGCCTCCTTCCCGGAGCCGCTCTCCCCGGTGATGAGAACGGGCTCGTCGAACGAGGCGACCTTCTCGATCTTCGTGAGGAGCGAGAGGAACCCCGGGGCCGAGCCGACCATCTCGATCGCACGCCGCTCCCCCCACTCCTCCGTGGAGAGGCGATGGACACGATGAGCGATGTCGCTCATCACGGAACGCATCTCGTGTGCCATGGTCCGGATCCGGAACGGGGATTCTACTGCCGGAAGGAGGGAGCGGCGTCGGCGGGACGGAGGAGGTCCTTCAGGCTCGTCCCCTGCAGGACGCCCCGCTCCTCCCGCGTGGCGCGGGAGAAGACTTCGCGGAGCGTCGCGGCGACGGGGTCGTCCTCTTCCGGCACGGTCCGTGGCGCCGACTCCCCGATCGCCCGGGCGACGGCCCACAGCGAGATCTCGTCGGGCGGGCGCGTCAGGGTGTAGCGCCCCTCGTCGTCGCGCCGGGCGAGCCCGTCGACGACGAGGCGGGCGAGGACCGTCTCCAGGTCGGCCTCGGGACGCCCGGTCGCCTCGACGAGGGCGCCGATCGAGCGGGCGGCGCGAGCGGTTTCCCCCGCCCCGGGGATCGGCAGGAGGAGGCGCACGGCTTCGTAGAGGCGCCCGCCGCGGCCGGTCCGCGCCGGGGCGTCGTGTCCGAAGAGCTCCGTCCGGTACTGGAGGGCGTGCGCCAGCGCGATCCCGAAGAGGAGGACCGTGAAGGCGATGCCGACGGCGAGGACGAAGATGACCGCCGTCGAGATGGAGCCGTAGATGACCGACATCGTCGTCCGGAAGGAGGTCAGGGACTGCGAGCCGCGGGCGAAGAGGATGCGCAGGGAGTTGAGA
>DAOMFB010000501.1:0-2316 GCA_035429585.1 Thermoanaerobaculia bacterium | reverse complement strand
AGGCGGAGGAGAAGAAGGGGAGATGGTTCCGGCGCTGAGCGACGCCTAGCGGCGCGTCGGGCCGAAGCAGACGAGCGTGATGTCGTCGCTCGGCGGCTCGTCCCCGGCGAAGCGCGAGACGGCGTCGAGGAGCGCGGTGCGGACCGCCTCGGGGGTCCCGCGGGCGGCCGCGACCGTCGCCTTCATCCGCTCCTCGCCGAGGAGGGCTCCGCTCCGGTCGGCGGCCTCCGTGATGCCGTCGGTGTAGAGGACGGCGACGTCGCCGGGGCCGAGCGCGAAGGAGGCGGCCGGGAAGACCGTCGAATCGGCCACGCCGAGCGGAAGTCTCGCCCCGGCCGCGAGCGGAGTGACCGCCCCGGAGGCCCGGCGGACGAGCGGCGGCGGATGCCCGGCGCTGGCCATTCGGACCTCGCCGCTCTCGGTGTTCACGACGAGGAGCGACGCCGTGACGAAGACCCCGTCCTCGAGGTCCTCGGACAGGACCCGGTTGACGCGGCCGAGGATCTCGGCCGGGTCGGTCCGGCCGACGGAGTGGTAGCGGACCTCGCTCCCGAGCTTGGCCATCACGAGGGCCGCCGAGACCCCCTTGCCCGAGACGTCGCCGATGGCGATCCCGAGGAACGGGCGCGGGAGCTCCAGGAAGTCGAAATAGTCGCCGCCGACCTCGAGGGCCGGGGCGTAGTGGTCGCAGAAGGCCCAGCCGCGCACCTCCGGGGACCCCTTCGGCAGGAAGCGCGCCTGGATCCGCCGCGCGAGGGCGAGATCCTGCTCCAGGAGCTCCTGCTTCAGGGAGCGGGCGTGGAGGCGCGCCCGGGAGAGCGCCAGCCCGGCCTGGCTCGCGATGGCGAGGAGGAGCGCCATGTCGTCGCGGTCGAAGGACTGCGTGGCCGCGTTCGAGTAGAGGGTGATGACGCCCGGGATCTCGTCGTGCGCCTGCATCGGGACGCAGACGAGCGAGCGGATGCCGAGGATCTGGATGCTCTCGGCCTGGGGGAAGCGCTCGTCGATGAGCGCGTCGACGGAGAGGACCCCCCGGCGGTTCCGGACGACGTCCTGGACGATCGTCCGGCTCATCGCGGGGGGCGCGCCGCCGGACCGGCTCCGGACGGCCGCCGGCGTCACCTCGCCGGTGCTGGCGTCGACGAGGAGGATGAAGCCGTAGTCGGCCTTCGGGAAGACCGCGAAGAGCTCGTCGAGGACCCGGGAGAGGAGCGGCTCCTCGTCCAGCGTCCGGGACAGGACGGTCCCGACGTCGTAGACGAGCTGGAGCCGGCGGGCGAGGTCGGGAGCCGCGGCGCCGCCCGAGAGGAGCGCGTCGACCGTGGAGGAGGCCTTCAGCGACTGGAGGACGGTCTGGGAGAGGTCGGTGAGGCTCACGTCGGAGGTGGGGCGCTTCGGGCCGGCCTCCGGCGGGTTCCGGAAGTCCAGAACGACGGCGCCGAAGCGGACTTCGTCGCCGTCGTGCAGGGCCACGGGCTCCCGGAGGCGCTTCCCGTTGACGGCGGTGCCGTTCTGGCTCCCGAGGTCGGTCAGGATCCAGGACTCTCCCCGCCGCGCGAGGCTGGCGTGGCGGCGGGAGACCGAGGGATCGGCCAGCTCCACGTCGACGAGGGACGTGCGGCCGACCTCCGCGTCCTTCCGGATATCGAAGGCGCGGCCGGCGAGGCTCCCGGTCTTGACTTTCAGGACGGGCATCGGCACGGGGCACGGCGAAAGGCCGGCCCCCGGCAGTCTAGCGCGCTCCCTTGACCCTCTTCACGGCCGGCTGCTAGCCTTTCCCTTCCCCCGACAGCGTCTTCCGCGAGCGTGCGCCGCGGCCGCCGGTCCGGCCGTCCCGCCGCTCCCTCCCGACGCCCGAGGGGGGAGGAGGCCTCCATGAGGGAAGAGCTCGCCCAGATCGACCTCTCGCCGATCGCGGACCTCGTCCGGATCAAGGCCGAGGAAGAGGTTCTCCGGGACCGGCTGGGGAAGATGGAGGAGCGCAAGGAGAAGGTCACCGCCCTCGTCTACCGCCGCGTCCGGCAGGACTACGAGGCGCGGAAGGCCGCGCTGGAAGCCGAGTCGAAGCCCCTCAAGGAGAAGGCCCGCCTCGAGTACGCGAAGCTCCAGGCCCTCCGCGAGACCGCGGAGCGCGCGGTCGAGGAGGCGTCGCTCGAGAAGGAGGAGCTGGAGTTCCGCCGCGACCTCGGAGAGTTCCCGAATTCCCAGTTCCAGGAGAAGCTGAACGGGTGCGAGCTCCGCCTGGCCGAGCGCCAGGCCGAGCTCGAGGCGGTCGTCGAGACCCGGGCCAAGTTCGTCTCGGCCTTCCATACCGAG
>DAOMFB010000500.1:0-2317 GCA_035429585.1 Thermoanaerobaculia bacterium | reverse complement strand
CCGCCGGCTGGGCGGGGGCCGCGGTGGCGTCGCTCGGGATGTTCGTCCCCGGCGCCACGCTCATGCAGCTCGCCTGCGTCGGGCTGAAGCGGCTCGGCCGGAGCCGCGCGCTCGCGCGGCTCCTGGCCGCCATGCGCCCCCTCACCATCGGGATGGTCTTCTCGAGCGCCTGGCTCATCGGGCGGGCGGGCGTGACGGGGCCCGTCACCGGCGCCGTCTTCCTCGCGTGCGCGCTCCTTCTCGCCCGGACCCGCGTCCCGGCGCTCGCCCTCCTCGCCGGCGCGGCGCTCGCCGGCTGGCTCGCCGGCTAGCGCCCCGGCGGGGACTTCCGCTATCCGCAGCCCGGACAGCGACCGCGGAGCGTGACGGAGACGCTCTCGACGGTGTGGCCGGCCGGGAGGCGGCGCTTCGGGAAGGGGGGCACGGCCTCCCACGGGACGTCCTCGACGCCGCCGCAGACGGTGCAGACGAAGTGGTGGTGGCGGCCGACGTTGACGTCGTAGCGGGCGACGGCGTCCTCGAAGACGAGCTCGCCCACGATGCCGGCGTCCCTGAGGGAGTGGAGGACGTTGTAGACGGAGGCCCGCGCCGCCGTCGGGACGTCCCTGTTCACCGCGGCGCCGACCTCCTCGGCCGTCGGGTGGTGCGTCGCCCCGGCGAGATAGGAGAGGACCGCCATCCGCGGGTGCGTCACCCGGAGTCCCTTCTCCTTGAGGCGCTGCTCGGCCCAGGCGCGCACGTCCATCAACTCGTTAGATTAAGTCCAAATTGTTCCGGGCGCAAACCCGGCGGGCGGGAGCGGCTACTTCGGCTCCTTCAGCGCGTTCGCGTCCACCGCGAACGCCCGCCCGAAGCGGTTCCAGCGCGGGCCCTTGAGGAAGTCCTGGTTCCAGCTCCACATGATCCCCACGGCGCGGCCGAGGAGGTCGGTCGCGGGGCGCGTCCCGAAGAAGCGGGCGTCGCGGCTCTCGTCCCGGTTGTCGCCCATGACGAAGACCTCGCCCTCGGGAACCGTGATCGGGCCGAAATTCCGGAAGGCGGGGCGGTCCGGGAGGATCCGGACGGGATGCGTGCGGCCGGTCAGGTCCTCGGTCCCGAGGAGGACCGTCTCGCCGTCGTCGGCCGAGAGCGGCGGGAGGAGCCGGATCGGCATCACCTTCCCGTTGATCGTGAGGATCTCGTTCTTCAGCTCGACGACGTCCCCGGGAAGGCCGATGAGCCGCTTGACGAACGGGATGCTCCCGCCGTCGGGGTTCCGGACGACGACGACGTCCCCCCGCCGGGGCGTCCCGGTCGAGAAGAGCTTGATCCGGGAGAAGGGGACCCGGATCTGGTAGGCGGACTTCCAGACGAAGACGCGGTCGCCTTCCAGGATGGTCGGCTTCATCGAGCCGGTCGGCACGACGTACCAGTCCGCGAGGACCGAGCGGGCCGTGAGGATCACGGCGGCCATGAGGACGAGGTGGCGGACGTCGCGGAGGAGCGCGGCCCGCTTTTCCCTGGTGAACGGCATAGGCGCGGGAGTTTATCCTCCGGAGAGATGAAAGGCCCGCCGACGCGCCCGCCGCGGTACACCGACGCGCACGCCCGCTCGGGGATCCGCGAGTCGCTTCCCCCCCTCGAGACCTGGCCGTCCCCCTACGCCGAACCGTACGAGGTCGTCGTCACGATCCCCGAGTTCACCTCGATCTGCCCGAAGACCGGCCTCCCGGACTTCGCCACGCTGACGGTGACCTACGTCCCGGCCCGCCGCTGCGTCGAGCTCAAGTCGCTGAAGGAATACCTCCTCGGGTATCGCGCGCTCGGCATCTTCAACGAGAACGTCGTGAATCGCGTCCTCCGCGATCTGGTACGCGCCGTCCGGCCGCGCCGGATGGCCGTGCGCGGCGTCTTCACGCCGCGGGGCGGCCTGCAGACGACGGTCGAGGCGCGCTGGCCGGCCGCGGGGACTTCGCGGCGCCGTCGCCCTTGACAGGGGACGGGCCGGGAACCATGTTGAGGGTGCCTCGATACAGCGGGAACGGACCCGAGCACGAGTTCGAGAAACCGTAACCGAGGGATCCGGGTCCCGGGGTGGAGAGGCGGTAAGGGCCGGTTCCGAGCCCGGGTCTCCCGACCGGGAGGGCGCCTCGACAACGATCCGGCCCATGAAAGGACCGCGGATGCGGTCCTCAAGAAGGGCGGTCGAAGGGACCGCCCCCAACCGGGTCCCGGCCCCCAGGGGCCGGGACCTTTCTCTTTCGATGAACCGGGAGGAACCGACACATGTCGGTTCCCCCGGGGCCCCCTCCGAGAAATCCGGGGGACGGGGCCCTAC
>DAOMFB010000499.1:0-2327 GCA_035429585.1 Thermoanaerobaculia bacterium | reverse complement strand
ATTAACGCCCTCATCACCCTCGACGTCGACGGCCAGAACGACCTCACCATCGTGAAGGACCTCCAGCGCCACCCGGTGAAGCGCAACGTGCTCCACGTCGACTTCCTCCGCGTCGACCCGGGCGATCCCGTGGCCGTCGAGGTGCCGAGCTACTCGCTCGCCCTGTCGCTCCTCCGCGCGCACCGGGCGCGCCTCCTCGGCGTGCCGCTGGACGGCGAGGGGCCCGAGCCGGAGGCCCTCGCGCGGGCCCTCGCCGGCCGCCCGAAGTTCCTCTACACGATCCCGGACTTCCACAACCCGACGGGGCTCCTCGCGTCGCCGCGGCGGCGCGTCGACCTCGCCGAGAGCGCGGCGGTCGCGGGCACCCTCGTCGTGGAGGACGCCTTCGACGCGGACCTCCTCGTGGAAGGGGAGCTTCCGCCGCCGCTCGCGGCCCTCGCCCCGGCGCACGTCGTCCACCTCGGGACGCTCTCCAAGGCGCTCTTTCCGGGCCTGCGCGTCGGATGGATCTCGGGGCCGCGGGAGTTCGTCCACCGGCTCGCCGCCCTGAAGCGCGTCGGGGAGCTGACGTCGCCCGTCGTCCTCCAGGCGGCGGTGAACCTCTTCCTCGCCCGCGGGGAGTACGACCGCCATCTCGCGCGGACGCGGGCGCGCCTCAAGGGGCGGCTCGCCCTCGCCCACCGCGTCATCCGGGAGCGCTTCCCGGCCGGGACGCGGTGCGAGCGCCCCGCGGGGGGCTGGGTTCTCTGGATCGAGCTCCCGCCGGGCGTTCCCGGGCGGGCCCTCGCGGCGGCGGCGCGGGAAAAGGGCGTCCTCGTCTCGGCCGGCGCCGAGTTCCACCCGGACCAGGCCGACGTCCCGGCCCTCCGCGTGACCGTGGCGCGCGGGACGGCGGGAGACCTGGAGCGGGCGCTGACCGCCGTCGGCGCGTGCGCCCGCGCGCTGGCCCGGAAAGAGGCGCGCCGGGCGCCGGCGGCCGCACGCGAGGACGAGGAAGCCGCCCTGATCCGGATCTGAAGGCAAGAGACCGAAAGGGAAAGGAAACGACCGATGGCCGCACACGTCGAGTTCAAGAGCCCGTTCTCCTCCGACGCCTTCCGCGTCAAGGTGGGTCTCGCCGAGATGCTCAAGGGGGGCGTCATCATGGACGTCGTCAACGCCGATCAGGCGAAGGTGGCCGAGGACGCCGGCGCCGCGGCCGTCATGGCGCTCGAGCGCGTCCCCGCCGACATCCGCCGGGACGGCGGCGTCGCGCGGATGTCCCCCGTCGTGAAGATCCGGGAGATCGAGGAGGCCGTCTCGATCCCCGTGATGGCCAAGTGCCGGATCGGGCACGTGGCGGAGGCCCGGATCCTCGAGGCCCTCGAGGTCGACTTCATCGACGAGTCCGAGGTCCTGACCCCGGCCGACGAGGAGAACCACGTCTACAAGCACGACTTCAAGGTGCCGTTCGTCTGCGGCTGCCGGAACCTCGGCGAGGCGCTCCGGCGGATCGGCGAAGGGGCCGCGATGATCCGGACGAAGGGAGAGGCCGGGACGGGGGACATCGTCCACGCCGTGAAGCACCTGCGGGAGGTGACGCGGCAGATGAAGGCCCTCACGCTCCTCTCGAAGGACGAGTGGATGGCGGCGGCCAAGAACCTCCAGGCGCCGTTCGAGCTCGTCGTCTGGGTGGCCGAGCACGGCCGGCTCCCGGTGCCGAACTTCGCGGCGGGCGGGATCGCGACGCCGGCCGACGCGGCCCTCTGCCGGCTCCTCGGGGCCGAGGCCGTCTTCGTCGGGTCGGGGATCTTCAAGTCCGACGACCCGGCCAGGCGCGCCCGGGCCATCGTGGAGGCGACGACCCACTTCACCGACTGGGACCGCGTCGCGAAGGCGTCGGAGGCGCTCGGCGAGGGAATGAAGGGGATCGAGGCGGCGAAGCTCGCGGTGTCGGACCAGCTCCAGACCCGCGGCTGGTGAGATGTCCGTCGGCGTCCTCGCCCTGCAGGGCGACTTCGCGGCTCACGGGGCGGCCCTCTCCCGCGCCGGCGCGGCGTGGCACGAGGCGCGGACGGCGGAGGAGATCCTCCGCGGCTCGGCGCTCGTCATCCCGGGGGGAGAGTCGACGACGTTCTGGAGGCTGATGGAGGGGACCGGCGTCACCGGGGCGATCCGGGAGATCGCCCGCCGGGGAGACCCCGTCTTCGGGACCTGTGCCGGCGCGATCCTCCTCTCGTCGACGATCCTCCACCCCGCCGGGGGGGGGCGCGGCCTCCTCGACGCGACCGTCGCGCGGAACGCCTACGGCCGGCAGCTCGGCGGGGCCGTCGGTCGTCTCACCGCCC
>DAOMFB010000498.1:0-2332 GCA_035429585.1 Thermoanaerobaculia bacterium | reverse complement strand
CCGCCGCGAGGTCGAGTGGACGCCGAGCGTCCCGCCGAGACGGCCCTCCACGAAGGCCTCCTGCACCCTCCGGAGGAGCTCCTCCCGGGCCGGCGGGAGCACTCCCGCCGGGATCTCCTCGGCCAGTATCTCCAGAAGGAACTCAGCCATGGGAACTTAGCCTCCACGAGCCGGAACGCGGGGGGCCCGGGGGGCGCCCGAAGGTAAGCCCACCGGAGAGCAACTCAGCCATCGGACGGTCCCCCGGCCGGCTCGGGCTTCGGGAGCAGCGGGAAGCCGAGCTTCTCGCGCGAGGCGACGTAGCTCTCCGCGCAGCGGCAGGCGAGCTCGCGCACCCGCTTGATGACCCCGACGCGGTCGGTAGCCGAGACGGCCCCGCGGGCGTCGAGGACGTTGAAGGTGTGCGAGCACTTCAGCGTGAACTCGAAGGCGGGCAGGACGAGCTCGGCCTCGAGGCACCGCCGCGCCTCCGCCTCGAAGCGTTCGAACAGGTTCTGATGGAGCGCCGTGTCGGCGGCCTCGAAGTTGTACTTCGACGCCTCGAACTCGTCCTGGTGCCGCACCTCCCCGTAGAGGATCCCCGGCGCCCACTCGATCTCGAAGACGCTCTTCTTGTTCCCGAGGAACATCGCCAGCCGCTCGAGGCCGTAGGTGATCTCGGCGGTGACGGGCGCGAGGTCGATTCCGCCCGCCTGCTGGAAGTAGGTGAACTGCGTGATCTCCATCCCGTCGAGGAGGACCTGCCAGCCGACGCCCCACGCGCCGAGCGTCGGCGATTCCCAGTTGTCCTCCTCGAACCGCAGGTCGTGCTCCGCCGGCTCGATGCCGATGGCGGCGAGGCTCTGGACGAACTGGTCCTGGATGTCGTCCGGCGACGGCTTGACGACGACCTGGAACTGGAAGTACTTCCCGAGACGGAAGGGGTTCGCGCCGTAGCGCCCGTCGGCCGGGCGGCGCGAGGGCTGGACGTAGCCGCAGGCCCACGGTTCGGGCCCGAGGACGCGGAGGAACGTGGCCGGGTGCATCGTCCCGGCGCCCATCTCCACGTCGTAGGGCTGCTCGATGAGGCACCCCTTCGACGCCCAGAACGCCGACAGCCTGTGGATGAGGGTCTGAAGGTCCATGAACGCGATCCGCCTGGCTCCGGAGAGCAATCGAAGTGTACCGGAATCGTGCCGGCGGCGCGGTCAGAGAAGGCTGCCGAGGAACCGGTAGCTCTTCAGCTCGTGGCCGAGGAACCGCCGCCGGATCTCGCGGGCGATCTCGTCGAGCGCGGCGAGGGTTCCCGCGTCCGCGCCGCGCGCCGCCACCTCCGGCAGGGTGCCCTTCCGAATGGCCGCGAGAAGCGGCCGGGCCGACGCCGGGACCGGGATCGCCCCCCGCCCGGCGCACTCCGGCGACACGAAGCCGGGGATCTGCGGGTCGAGGCGCGCTCCGCCGGCGGGGAGCGGCCCGCCGCACGCGGCGCAGAGGGCGTCGTCCGGAAGGAGGCCCGCGAAGCGCAGGAGCCAGGCCTCGAAGTAGCGGGCCGCGACCGGCGCCGGGACGCCCGCGCGGAGCGCCTCGAGGACGTGCCGGACCAGGCGGAAGATCTCGTCCCCCGGCTCGGCCTCCGGGACGAACGTCAGCGCGCTCTCGGCGACGTACGGCAGCAGCATGGCCGTCTCGGCCCGGGACGCGAGGTCGAAGGCGCTCCGGACCAGCTCGACGCCGTCGAGGCGGGCCAGCTCGGCCCCCTCCGTCCGGAACAGCGTGACGGCGACCTCCGAGAGGAGCTGCAGGGCGGCCGCCCGCTTCGACTTCCCCCGCGCCCCCCGCACCGCCGCCCGGACGACGCCGTCGCGCTCCGTGAGGAGCGCCGCGACGAGGTCCTTCTCGGAAAGCGGGTCGAGCCGCAGAATGAAGGCTCGCGTGCCGAGGAGCGACATCGTCCCCGATTCTCCCGCGCCGGAGCGGCTTCCGCCCACGGTCGTCCGGCTGGGGTGGGTCTCCTTCCTGACCGACGTCTCCTCCGAGATGATCGTCCCGCTCCTGCCGGCGTTCCTCGCGACGCTCCCCGGCGCGCCCGCGAAGGCCCTCGGCTGGATCGAGGGGATCGCGGAGACGACCGCCTCGGCCACGAAGATCCTCTCGGGACGGTGGACCGACCGGGCGAAGGCCAAGAAGCCCCTCGTCCTCGTCGGCTACGGCCTCTCCTCCGTGGCCCGGCCCCTGATCGGCCTCGCGCCGGTCTGGCCCGTCGTCGCCCTCATCCGCTTCTTCGACCGGATCGGGAAAGGGATCCGCGCCGCCCCGCGCGACACGATGATCGCCGCGGCGGCGCCGCCGGAGC
>DAOMFB010000497.1:0-2335 GCA_035429585.1 Thermoanaerobaculia bacterium | reverse complement strand
CGCGTCCTCGCCTTTCCCGGCTCGCGTCTCGCCCTGCCGCCGGCCGCGCAGATCGGCGGGCGGACGCGCGTCCTGACCTTCCGGACGGCGGACGGTCTGACGCTCCGGGCGGCCCGGGTCTCCTCGGGAGCGCCCCGGGCGCCGGTGGCCGTCTACTTCCACGGCAACGCGGAGGCCGCCGTCCAGAACCTCCCGCTCGCGGCGGCTCTGGCCGACGGCGGCGTCGACGTCGTCCTGGCCGAGTACCGCGGGTACGGCGGCCAGCCCGGCCGGCCCGACGAGGAGGGCCTCTCGGCGGACGGCGCGGCGCTCCTCGCGGCCCTCGCGGCCGAGGGGGTGACGCCCGACCGCCTCGTGCTCGTGGGCCGCTCGCTCGGGACCGGCGTGGCGGTGGAGCTGGCGCTGCGGACGCCTCCCGCCCTCCTCGTCCTCGTCTCGCCCTACACGTCCTTTCCCGACCTCGGCCGCACCCTGGTCGGCCCGCTCGCGCCGCTCGTCGTCCCCGACCGCTTCGACAACCTCGGGAAGATCGGCCGGCTCTCCTGCCCCGTCGTGATCCTCCACGGCACGCGGGACGAGGTCGTCCCGTTCCGGATGGGAGAGGTGCTCGCGCGCGCGGGACGGAACGTCCGGTTCCTCGCGCTCGAGGGGCGGACGCACAACGACATCCCGGACCTCCCGGCCCTCCTCCTCGCCGAGATCCGACGGGGAACCGGGGACTAGAATCGGGCGAGACGGAGGAAGCGATGGACGTGCCGACGAAGGTCTACGTGACGTGCCCGATCGCCGACCTGAAGCAGATCGCGGGCACGCTCGTCGCGATCTCTCCTCACGGCTTCTACGAGCTGCACGTCGCCTTCGGCTCGAACACGCACGTCGTCATGCTGCCCATCTCCGCGACGACGCTGACGGTGGCCGAGCCGGTCCTCAGCCCTCCGGCCGGGTTCGAGGTCGAGCGGTAAGGGCTTCCGGAAAGGGCGGGCCATGATCTCGGAACCGCTCACCGCCGTCGACACGGCGTGGCTCCACATGGAGGAGCCGACCAACCTCATGATGGTCACGGGGTTCCTCGCCTTCGACGAGGTCCTCGACTTCGGCCGGCTGACGCGCCTGATGCAGGAGAGGCTCCTCCGCGCCCCGCGCCTGACGCAGCGCGTCGTCGAGCCCCGCCTTCCGTTCGCGCCGCCCCGCTGGGAGACCGACCCGACCTTCGACATCCGGGCCCACCTGCACCGCGTCGCCCTCCACCCGCCCGGCGACGACAGGGCGCTTCGCGAGCTGGTCAGCGACCTGATGTCGACCCCGCTCGACTTCACGAAGCCGCTCTGGCAGTTCCACCTCGTGGAGGGGTACGGCCGGGGCTGCGCCCTCGTCGGCCGGTTCCATCATGCCCTCGGGGACGGGGTCGCCCTCGTGCGCCTGATTCTCTCGATGGCGGACGGCGGGGCCGGGGCCCACGATCCGGCCGGAACGCCGCACGAGCCGCACGGGTGGGAGCGCGTCGTCCCGTTCCTCGGCCCGGCGACGAAGGCCGTCTCGCGGACGCTCCGCGTGACGGAAGGTCTCGTCCGCGAAGGCGTCGAGTCGCTCGCCCACCCCGAGCACCTCCTCGAGATCGCGGCCAGGGGCGCCAGCGGCGCGGACGCCCTGGCCAAGCTCCTCCTGATGCCGCCCGACCCCGTCACGCCGTTCAAGGGGCCGCTCGGCGTCGAGAAGGTGGCCGCCTGGTCCGACCCGATTCCGCTCGACGACGTGAAGGCGGCGGGCCGGGCGCTCGGCGCCACGGTGAACGACGTCCTCCTCGCCGCCGTGACGGGGGCTCTCCGGCGCTATCTCGACCGCCGGGGAGCCGTCGCGGCGAATCTCGAGTTCCGTGCCGTCGTGCCGGTGAACCTCCGCCGGCCGGAGGAGTACGACGAGCTGGGGAACCGCTTCGGCCTCGTCTACCTCTCGCTCCCGGTCGGCATCGAGGACCCTCTCGACCGGCTCTTCGAGCTGAAGGAGCGGATGGACGAGATCAAGAGGTCGCCCGAAGCGATCGTCGCCCTCGGCCTCCTCGGCGCGATCGGCACCGCCCCCATTCCGGTCGAGCGGCTGGTCGTCGAGCTCTTCGGGCGCGGGGGGACGGGCGTGATGACGAATGTCGCCGGGCCCCGGCAGCCGATCCGCCTGGCCGGCGCGCTGGCGACCCGCGTCATGTTCTGGGTGCCGCAGTCGGGGCGGCTCGGGCTCGGCGTGAGCATCCTGAGCTACGCCGGGGGCGTCTCGCTCGGCGTGGCCACCGACGCGGGCCTCGTGCCCGACCCGGAGGCGATCCGGGAGGTGTTCCGGGAGG
>DAOMFB010000496.1:0-2341 GCA_035429585.1 Thermoanaerobaculia bacterium | reverse complement strand
CCCCTCTACTTTTAGCGATGCGGGGGGTCACCCCCCCGCTCCGGCGCGCCTGCCGCCGGGTTCCCACCCCCCCCCCCCCCCTCTCGCAGATCGGGCCCGGTAGCAATACCGGGCCTTTTCTATTTCCGGGCGTCGAGGGCGCGGAGGAGGGCGCGGGCCTTCTCGTAGTCGGGCTGAAACTCCAGCGCCCGGCGCGCCAGGTCGCGGGCACGGCCGGTGTCCCCGTCGGCCGCGAGGAGGGCGGCGAGGTTGAGGCAGGCCGCGGCGTTCGTCCCGTCCAGCCGGACGGCCTCCTCGAGGTCGGGGCGCGCGCCGGCCATGTCCCCCGAGAGGGCGCGCTCGAGCCCCCGCTTCCCGAGCAGGGCCGAGAGGAGCGGCGCCGCGCCCGGGCGGCCGGGATCCGCCTGGCGCGCAGGGGTGAGCGCCACGATCGCCTCCTCCCCCTTCCCCGCCGCCTCGAACGACTGTCCCACCCGGAGCCAGAAGAGGCCCGGGTCGGGATGCGTCGGGGCCGCGGCCTCCGCGTGCCGCAGGGCCCCCGCGTCGCCCTGCTCGATCTCCCAGAGGACGAGGTGCATCTCCTCGTCGGCGGCGCCGTTCCAGAGGCCCGTCGGCCAGAGCGCCGGGACGGCGAGGAGCGCCGCGACGGCGGCCGCCGGGACGAGCCGCCCCGGACGCCCCTCGCGGAGCGCCTCGACTGCGAACGCCGCGGCGCCCCCGGCGGCGATTGCGAGCGCCGGCACGAGGGGAAGCCGGTACCTCGTCGCCACGAAGAAGGCCGCGACGGCGAGGACGTAGGCGGGCGAGAAGGCGGCCCACGGAGCGGCGTCGGCCGGACGCAGCCGGCCGGCGCCGAGCAGGAGGAGCGCCAGCCCCGCCCCGCCGAGCGGGACGAGGAGGCCCGGGCCGACGACGAGGAGCCTCAGCGCGAGGCTCTTCTCGCGATACCAGGGATGGGAGAAGTTGAGCGCGACCTCGTCGCCCGAGAGGACGTACCAGACCTTCCGGACGAAGAGCCTCGCCGCGGCGCCAGGGTTCGCCCCGACCCACCGCCACGCCTTACGGGCGAAGTGCGCCGAGACCTCGCGGACCGAGAGGGAGCGCCCGGCCTCGCTCTCGGCCACCCGCTTCGTGTCCTCCGCCTGCCCCTCGATCGACGGCGTGATCCCGGGGATGGCACGGTACGTCCCGTTCGCCTCCGGGTTGTTCCCGATGAAGAAGTTGAGGCCGCCGTGGGAGGAGATCAGGACGAACTCGTGCGACACGGCGAGGTTCCGGAGGGTCACGGGTGCGATGGCAAGGCCTGTCCCGATGGCAAAGACGATTGCGGGCCGAAACGTCCGAAGAGGACCTTCTTCTGAAAGTGAAGAGAGCCGGGAGCGACGGCTCCGCGTCGCGAGGGGCGGCAGCGCGAGGGCGACGGCTACCGCCGCAACGGCCACGAGCGCGTTGGGACGGTTCAGCGAAAGAAGGCCGCCCGCGACTCCTGCCGCCACCCAGATCCCCCACGGATGACCGCCCTTGCCGCCCTCTCTCCCCTTCTTCCCTTTCGAAGAATTGCCCCGGGGCGTGAGCCCCACCGCCAGCAGGAAGAGGAACAGCGCCGTCAGGAACGGGTCGAGGGCCGACTGGAGGACCAGGATCTCGTTGAAGGTGACGACGCCCGCGAGGACATAAAGGACTCCGGCCACCGTGGCGGCCCGCTCGCCGAAGAGCCGCCGGGCCGCCGCGACGACGAGGCCCGCTGCAATCGATCCGAGAAGGACCTGGACGAGCCGCGCCGGGAAGAGCGAGCTCGACGCCACCTTCAGGACCGCGGCGAGGAAATAGACGTAGAGGGGCGAGACGAAGTAGGGCTCGGTCCCGAGGAGCAGGTCTCCCGACGCCACGCGCCAGGCGAGGCGGGCGTACGCCCCCGTGTCGAGGCCGGCGTCGGGCTGGAGGAGCGGGTGGTCCCCCAGCGCGAGGAGGACCGCGAGCTTCGTCCCCAACGCGAGAGCGACGAGAAGGGGAAGGGTGAGCCGCCGCGCCACGACCCGGGAGGTTAATCGTTCCGCGGCCCCGCTGCTAAGCTGGAAGCGATGGACCGCGTCTTCATCGGCGTGGACGGCGGGGGCACCCACACGCGCGCCGTCGTGGCGGACGGGCGGCTCGCGGTGCTCGGGAGAGGCTCGGGCGGGCCGGCGAACGCCGCCACGCGGCCCCTGCCGCGCATCGTCCAGGCCGTCACCGACGCCGTCTCGGACGCCGCCCAGCACGCCGGCCTCGACCCCGCGTCGGCCGCCGGCGTCGTCTGCGGCCTCGCCGGGATCGAGGCGTCCGGCATCGGCCCGCGCCTGAC
>DAOMFB010000495.1:0-2343 GCA_035429585.1 Thermoanaerobaculia bacterium | reverse complement strand
GGCCGACGTCCGGGCGACCGCCGGCTGGCTCCACATCGCGGTCTCCGACGAGACGCTGGCCGCCATCGCCGAGTGGTTCATTGGGCGGGCGGAGCTCGCCGCGGCGCTCGCGAGGGAGAACGGCCTCGCGTCGGAGGCCGTCGGGCGCGGAACGACCGTGCGGATCCCGGCGGAGCTCCTCCTCCGCCCCTTCCGTGACGCCGAGGCCCTCGACGAGACGGAGCCTCCGCACCTCGCCTTCGGGGAGGACGAGAAGGGGCGCTACGCCGTCTACCGCCTCCGGAAGAAGGAGGCCCTCTACTCGGCCGTCGTCGTCCGCTTCACCGGGCGGGTCCACGCGGCCGACGTGATCGAGCTGGCCGGCGTCATCGCGGCGCGCTCGGGGATCGAGGACGTCCGCGCGATACCGGTCGGCTATCCGGTGAAGATTCCCCTCGACGTCCTCTCCGAGGAGTACCTCCCTCCCGACGACCCCCGCGCGCGGACGCGCGCCCTCGAGCGGGCGGAGACGGCGCAGTTCGCCCAGCCGGCGGCGGCGACGGGGCTCGCGGGCGTCCGGGTCGTCGTCGACGCCGGTCACGGCGGGCGGGACACGGGGACGATCCACGGCGGGCTCTGGGAGGCGACGTACGTCTACGACGTCGCGGTGCGGCTCCGGAAGCTGCTGCTGGACCGGACCCGGGCCGACGTCGTCCTGACGACGAAGGACGCGGGGACGGGCTGGAAGGTGGTGGAGAAGGACCGCCTTCCGTCCCGCAAGTCGCAGGTGCTCCTGACGGATCCGCCCTACGACCTGGCCGATCCCGTGGTGGGCGTGAACCTCCGCTGGTACCTGGCCAACAGCCTCATGAACCGCCCGGGGCCGGAGAAGAAGAAGATCCCTCCGGAGCGGACCGTCTTCGTCTCCCTCCACGCGGACTCCCTCCACCCGTCGCTGCGCGGCGCCATGGTCTACGTGCCGGGGGAGCGGTTCCTCCGCGACCGGTACGGGAAGCGGGGGGAGGTCTTCGCCGCCTACCGCGAATGGCGGGAGCTCCCGGTCGTCGCGTTCAGCCGGCGCGACCGCGTCGCGTCCGAAGGAGCCTCGACGGCCCTCGCCGGGAAGATCGTCGCCTCGATGCGGCGGAGCGGCCTGGCCGTCCACCCCTTCTCGCCGGTCCGCACGCACGTCATCCGCGCCGGGCGCGAGTGGGTCCCCGCCGTCCTCCGCTACAACCGGATCCCGAACCGCGTCCTCGTCGAGGTCGCGAACCTGGCCAACGAGGAGGACCGGGCCCTCCTCGTGACGCGCCGCTTCCGCCAGGACGTGGCCGAGGCCGTGGCGGCCGGCCTGCTCGACTTCTTCGGGGCGGACCGGGGCGCGCCGGCGACGGCGGCCGGCCCGCCGCCTTCGGCGGGCCCGGCGCCCGCGGTCGGGCCGGAGGACTTCGTCGGACCGTGGCCGCGCCCGGCGGGACCTCCGGCCGTCGCGAAGACGCCGTCCCCGAAGAAGACGCCGGCCGCGAAGATCTCCCCGACGAAGAAGCCGCCGGCGAAGAAGAAGGGGAAGAAGAAAGCGCCGGGGGAGGCGGCGAAGGAGAAGCCGACGGCGCGCTAGCGCCGGACGAACGCGATCAGGCGCTCGTCCACTTCGGCGGGCTTCTCCTCGAGGACGAGGTGCCCCGAGCCCTCCACGACGAACCACTCGGCGGCGGGAAGCTCCTTCCGGAGCCCGTCGCCGCGGGAGAGCGGCACCCACGTGTCCCGGTCGCCCCACACGATCAGGACGGGGACGCGGAGGGTGGAGAGCGGGCGGGGAAGGGCGCTCCGGGAGAGGTCCCGCGCCATGCCGAGGAGCGCGAGGTCCCAGTCGGCCAGCCGCCGCGGGGCCGCGTACCCCTCGATCACCTCCGGCGTCACGAGGGAGGGATCGGCGAAGGCGGTCCGGAGGGTGTTTCCCGTCCCGGGCGGCCGCAGCTTCCAGCGAACGAGGATCCGTGCCCACCGGCGGAGGGGCGGATAGCGGAGGAGGGCCGCGCTCCCTCCCGGCGCCTTCCCTTCGAAGAATGAGGGGGCGACGAAGACGATCCGCTCCACGGCGTCGGGATGCCGCTCGGCGACGTGCGCCACGACGTTTCCTCCCATGCTGTGCCCGACGAGCGTCGCGCGGCGGATCCCGAGCCGGGACATGACGGCCACGACGAAGTCCGCCGCCGCCGGGTGCGAGTAGTCGGCGTCCCACCGCTTGTCCGAGAGGCCGAAGCCGGGGAGGTCGACGGCGACGACGTGGAACCCCGCCGCCGCGAGCGGCGCGACGGTCTTCCGCCACGAGAAGGTCGAGCCGCCGAAGCCGTGGGCGAGGAC
>DAOMFB010000494.1:0-2347 GCA_035429585.1 Thermoanaerobaculia bacterium | reverse complement strand
TCGGCGATCGTCTCGCCGATCGTCACGTCTTCCAGCCCGGCCACCACCACGATCTCCCCCGCGGCGGCGAGGTCGGCCTCCTTCCGCGCGAGGCCCTCGAACGTCATCAGCCGGGTCACCTTGCCGGAGGCGATGGAGCCGTCGTGCCGGCAGACAGCCACGGGCTGGCCGGCCGCGAGAGTTCCGTTCCGGATCCGCCCGATGGCGAGGCGCCCGAGGTAGTTGTCGTAGTCGATCGAAGAGACGAGAAGCTGAAGCGGCGCCGTCGGCTCCCCGACCGGCTCGGGCACCTCGACGAGGATCGTGTCCAGGAGGGGCCGGACGTCGGTCTCGAGGTGGTCCACCTCGCGCCGGGCGAAGCCGTGCTTGGCCGACGTGTAGACGATCGGGAAGTCGAGCTGCTCGTCGGAGGCGCCGAGGTCGACCATCAGGTCGAAGACCTGGTCGATGACCTGGTGGGGACGGGCGTCCGGGCGGTCGATCTTGTTCACGACGACGATGGCCGGCAGGCCGAGCTCCAGCGCCTTCCGGAGGACGAAGCGCGTCTGCGGCATCGTCCCCTCGGCGGCGTCCACCACGAGGAGGACCGAGTCCACCATGTTGAGGACCCGCTCCACCTCGCCGCCGAAGTCGCTGTGGCCCGGCGTGTCGACGATGTTGATCTTCGTGTCGTGGTAGCGGATCGAGGTGTTCTTCGCCAGGATCGTGATGCCCCGCTCGCGCTCGAGCTCGTTCGAGTCCATCACCCGCTCGGCCACGGCCTCGTTCACCCGGAAGGTGCCCGACTGTTTCAGGAGGCAGTCGACGAGCGTCGTCTTGCCGTGGTCGACGTGAGCGATGATGGCGATGTTCCTGAGTCCCGGCATGGGACGCGGAGAGTAGCAGACCCTACTTCTTCTTCAGGCTGCTCGACTGGAAGCCGACGAAGTCCTTGCCGGGGAGGGCGATGTCCAGGGCGGTGTCGAGGCCGCCGTCGGCCCGGCGGGTGAAGACGAGGCGCCCGCGGGCTCCGGCCTCGAAGTTCCCGAGGGCGGGCGCGGTCATCCGGAGCACGCCGTCCGCGGGGATCTCCACGTCCCAGGCGCCGAAGACGCCGGTCGAGAAGAAGTACGTCGCCACGTACCGCCGCTTCTCCCGGTCGTAAGTGAAGAAGCCGAGCTCCTCGGTCGTCTCCTCCGGCTTCCCGTCGCCGGCCGGATAGATGGTGCTCCCCCGCTCGACGAGGAGGGTTCCGTTCAGCTCCATCGCGAAGCGGACGACCCGTCCGCCGATCCGGCCGCCGGAGGTCGCCGTCCCCGACCAGGAACCGAGCAGGAACGCGAATTCGCTGAAGGGGCGCCAGGCCGGGGCGGCGGGCGCGGGCGCCTGCGCCACGGCGGACCCGGCCGCCAGGAGGAACACCACGAGTCCCGCTGCGACCCGCTTCACCGTTTATCCGCCTGCCTGGCCGTAAATTATAGACTTGGCCGGCCCGGGACCGGCCTGGGACCGGGGATCCCGGAACCGGACGACTCCACCTCTCGTTCCTCCTTCACGGAAGATGCCGCCCGCACCGCACCCCGACGCCGACCTCGTCACCCGCTGCCAGCGGGGGGACGACGCCGCGTGGTCCCAGCTGGTCGACCGGTACGGCCGGAAGGTCTACGGCATCGCCTGGCACTTCACGTACGACCGCGCCGAGGCCGAGGAGCTGACGCAGGACTGCTTCCTGAAGCTCTGGGAGAACCTCGACAAGTACGAGCCGTCGGAGGCGTCCCTCCTGGCCTGGATCGCCGCGCTCTCCCGGAACCTCTGCATCGACCACTATCGCCGGCGGCGGCGCGAGAAGGGCTTCCGCTTCCTGACCGACGACGCGGTCACGGCGATCCTCCCCGCCGGGGACGACCCCCAGGCCGACGCCGTCCGGCGCGAGCGCGTCCGGTTCCTGCTGGAAGCGCTCGCGGACCTGCCGGACGAGCTGGCCGAGGTCGTCATGCTCCGCGACCTGGACGGCCTCGACTACCGGGAGATCGGCGACTTCCTCAAGCTGCCGGACGGGACGGTCAAGTCGAGGCTGAACCGCGCCCGGATCGAGCTGGCCAAGGCGATCCGGCGGCGCCTCGGGGAGAGCTCCGAAGGGCAGGGCTCGGTCTTCGTCACGACCCCCGGAGGGGCCTCGTGAGCGCGACCGTCCGGGCCGGCTGCCGCACCTTCGAGGAGGCCCTCCTCCGCCGGTTCGAGGAGGCCGGGCCCGACGCCCCCATCCCCCCGGCCGAGGGACACCCTGTGGCCTGCGCCGAGTGCGGGCAGCTCGTCGCGCTCCTGAACGCGGAACCGGCGGCCCTCCGCGCCGTGGCGCCGCCCCGCC
>DAOMFB010000493.1:0-2348 GCA_035429585.1 Thermoanaerobaculia bacterium | reverse complement strand
GCATGCGCCAGGGCGCGCGCGACTACATCGTCAAGCCGGTCAACAGCGACGAGCTCGTCGCCACGATCAAGCCCTTCGACTGACCAATCGCCCGGCCCCCCAGCCCGAGCAGGAGGGCCTGCGCGAGGAGCGGCACCGTGATCTCGTGGTGCCCCGTCAGGGCGTACGACGCGCCGCCCGCGAGGACGGGCCGCTTCAGGACGTTCTCGTGCGGGCGGTAGTGGCGGATCATGTCGAGGTCGACCGTCGTGAAGTTCCTCACGTCGTGGCCGAGGTTCCGCGAGAGCGACAGCGCCTTCAGGAAGACCTCGGGGAGGATGACGGACGAGCCGACGTTGAGGAAGACGCCTCCGTCCCCGAGCCGCGCGACGACGCCCTGGATCGTGGCGAAGTCGCGCATCGACATCTCGCCGACGAGCGCCCCGTCCATGCCGGGGTGCTGCGCGAGCGTGTCCGTCCCGAGGGCCACGTGGACGGTGACCGGGAGGTGCAGCTCCGCCGCCGTGGCGAAGACGGAGAGGTGCTTGTAGGGGAGGTGGCTCGCGAGGAGGAACTCCCCGAGCGCGCGGCCGTAACCCCATCCCTTCCGGCGCCCCTCGCGCAGGGCCCGGAACACGCCGACCCCCGTCTCGCGGCTCATCCCGAACTCCCCGTCCTCGAGGACCGACCCGACGTCCTCGGACGTGGCCCCGTGGTAGGCGAGCTCGAAGTCGTGGATGCCGCTCGCGCCGTTCGTCGCGAGGGCGGTGACGAACCGCGCCCGCATGAGGGCGATCAGCGTCGGGGAGAGGCCCGTCTTGACGACGTGCGCCCCGAACGCGAAGACGACCGGCTTCCCCGCCCGCCGCGCCCCGGCGATGGCCCTCACGACGGCGCGCAGGGCGTCGGCGGCCAGGAGGTGCGGCAGGGAGTCCCAGAAGGCGGTGAAGGAGTCGGCCTCCCGCGGCGGCCGCCCGAGGTCCTTCACGTGGACCTTGAAGCGCCGCGTGGCGATCGGGTAGGTGGTGGGCCGCCGGCGGGGTGTTCGGGGCATCGGCGCCGTTCCTACCGGGGCGCCCCGAGCGCCTTCTTGATCGCGTCCGTGAAGGACGCCTCCGTCTGGGCCCCGGCCAGCCGCACGGCCACGTCGCCCTTCCGGTCGTAGACGACGGTGTACGGAAGGGTCCCGTCCCAGCTCTTGTCCACGGCGTCGATGACGAACTGCGGGTCGCTGCTGCGCGCCTGCCAGCAGACGAACGGCACCTTCAGCTCCGAGAGGAACGCGGGGACCCGGGCGGACGTCTTCGGCGTGTCCGTGGCCACGAGGACGACCGCGAGGTCCTTCGACGGGAACGCCGCCGCCGCCGCCACGAGCTTCGGCATCTCCTCCCGGCACGGGACGCACCAGGTCGCCCAGAAGTTCACGAGCAGGACGCGCCCCTTCTTGGGGGCGACGATGCGGCTGCGGTACTGCTCCGGCCGGAGGAGCTTCACCGGCTCGGCGGCCCCGGGGGGCGCGGCGAGGAGCGCCAGCGAAGCGGCGAGGACGAGTCGCGGGAGGGCTCTCAAACGCGCTTGATCGTGCAGCCGAAGGCCTTCGTCTCGACGACCGGCACCGGCTTGCCGGCGAGGAAGGCGTCCAGCGCGTTCCGGAAGTCGGGCGACCGGACGGCCTTCGCGTCGTCCTGGTTCTCGTCGATCCGGCCGTGGTAGATGAGCCGCCCCGTCCCGTCGAGCAGGAAGACCTCGGGGGTCTTCTGCGCCCCGTAGGCGTCGGCGACCTTGTTCCCCTCGTCCTTCACCACGAGGAAGGAGAATCCGTTCCTCTTCGCGTGCTCGGCGGTCTCGGCCGCCGGCTCGGCCTTGTTCGAGTTGATCCCGACGAAGGCGATCCCCTTCGCCGCGTACTCCTTCCCCAGCGCCGCCATCCGCTCGTTGTAGGCGTTCGAGACGGGGCACTTCGTGGCGATGAAGAGGACGGCCACCCCCTTGTTCTTCGAGAGCAGCTCCTTCAGGGCGACGGGCTTTCCGTCGCTCGCCGACGGGAGCGTGAAGTCGGGGGCGGTCGCGCCGATCTTCAGGTCCGCGGCGGGCGCGGCGGCGGCGAGAAGGGCGGCGGCGAGCGCCGCGGCGGCGACGGAGCGCGTCGGTCTCATCGGGAACCCTCCATGAGTCGGTTGAAGGCCTCCTCCCAGGAGGCGCGGATCTCCGCGGCCGGGAGGTCGATCGCCACCGCACCGTTCACCGCGAGCCGGAGGCGCCCCGACCCCACGCGGCTGAGGAGCGCCGTCGGCACGCCCAGCCGGCGGGCGGCGGGGAGAACGGTGATCTAGAGCC
The DNA here is from genome assembly GCA_035429585.1 of Thermoanaerobaculia bacterium. Taxonomy (GTDB): domain Bacteria; phylum Acidobacteriota; class Thermoanaerobaculia; order UBA5066; family UBA5066; genus DAOMFB01. The sequence continues at coordinate 32 of DAOMFB010000493.1, read as the reverse complement.
CGCGCTCGCAGGAGACGATGACCCGGGGGGCG
>DAOMFB010000492.1:0-2351 GCA_035429585.1 Thermoanaerobaculia bacterium | reverse complement strand
GTCCTGCCCGCGCATGCGGATCCGGGAGGCCGTCGACGCCGCGGGAGCCGGGGTCACCGGGGTGCGCCGGCCTCTTCCCAGGCCCCCATCTCCCGGAACTTCCGGTAGCGCGCCGCAAGGAGCTGGTCGAGGGGAACCGGGAGGAGGCGGGCGAGGTGGTCCTCCACGCGTCGCCCGACCCGCTCGATCGTCGTCAGCGGATCCGAGTGGGCCCCGCCCGGCGGCTCCGGGATCACTTCGTCCACGACGCCGAGCGCCTTGCAGTCGGCCGCCGTGAGCCGCATCGCCTCGGCCGCTTCGCGGGCCTTCGACTGGTCCTTCCAGAGGATGGCCGCACACCCCTCGGGGGAGATGACCGAGTAGACGGCATGCTCGAGCATCAGGACGGCGTGGGCGATGCCGATGCCGAGGGCCCCGCCCGCCCCCCCCTCTCCGATCACGACGGCCACGAGAGGGGTCTCGAGGCGCGACATCTGGACCAGGTTCGCCGCGATCGCCTCGGCCACGCCGCGCTCCTCGCTCTCGAGGCCCGGGTACGCGCCCTGCGTGTCGATGAACGCGATCACGGGGCGGCGGAACTTCTCGGCCAGCTTCATGATGCGCTCGGCCTTCCGGTACCCCTCGGGCCGCGGCATCCCGAAGTTCCGCCGGATCTTCTCCTTCGTGTCGCGCCCCTTCTGGTGCCCGACGACGGCGACTGCGCGGTCCCCGAAGAAGCCGAACCCCGCCACGATGGCCGGGTCGTCGGCGAAGCCGCGGTCGCCCTGAAGCTCGATGAAGTCGCGGACGAGGACGCGGACGTAGTCGAGCGTGAAGGGACGGAGCGGGTGACGCGCCACGAGGGTCTTCTGCCAGGGCGTCAGGTTCCCGTAGATCTCGGTGGAGAGCTTCTCCAGCTTCTGCCGGAGCTTCTGCACGTCGCGCTGCTTGGCGGGGCTCTCCGGAAAGCCCTTCAGCTCCTCGAGGCGGGCGCGAAGTCGCTGCAGCGGAGCTTCGAATTCGGTGTCGGACGCCATCGGGACACTGTAGCAGAGGGGCCCGCGCCCTCCCCGCTAGAGGAGGCTCTGCGGGTCGACGTCGAGCCGCGGAGGCTCCGGGAGCCGCGCCAGGAACTCACCGGCCTCGGCGATGGCCTCGCGGCGGTCGGCCTTCACGAGGAGGTGGAACCGCCAGACGCCCTTGAGCCGCTCGAGCGGGGCGGGCGCCGGGCCGAGTAGGCGGACCCGGGCCGAGGCCGGGCATCCTGCCAGCGCGGCGCCCGCGCCGCGCGCAGCCTCTTCGGCCTTGCTGCGGTCCGCGTCCGAGAAGAGGGCGAGGAGCAGGTGCGCGAACGGGGGGTAGCGGAAGGCCCGCCGAAAGCGCAGCTCCGCCTCGGCGAAGGCGGCGTGGTCCTGGGCGGCGGCGGCCCGGATCGCCTCGTGGTCCGGGCGCGCCGTCTGGACCACGACGAGGCCCGGGCGCTCTCCCCGTCCCACGCGTCCGGCGGCCTGTGTGACGAGCTGAAAGGTCCGCTCGGCGGCCCGGAAGTCCGGGAACGAGAGGAGGGCGTCGGCGTCGAGGACCGCCAGCGCCGTCGCGTTCGGGAAATCGTGCCCCTTCGCCACCATCTGGGTGCCGAGGAGGGCCCTCGACCGGCCGGCCTCGAAGTCGAGCAGGACGCCGGCCGCGCCCCCGCGCCGCGCCGCCGCGTCGCGGTCGAGGACCGCGTAGGGGACGCCGGGAAAGGCCTCCTCGAACCGCTCCGCGAGCCGCTCCGTCCCGAACCCGACGGGCATCAGGGCGTCGGAGGAGCAGGCGGGGCACCGCGCCGGGGGCCGCAGGGCGTCGCCGCAGTAGTGGCAGAGGAGCCGCTCCGGGCGCCGGTGGTAGGTCCGGGCGACCGAACACTGCCCGCACCGGAAGTCCTCGCCGCAGGCCCGGCAGAGGAGGCTCGGCGAGAAGCCCCTCCGGTTCAGGAGGAGGATCGCCTGCTCGCCCCGGGAGAAGCAGTCGGACAGGACCTCGACGGTCCGTGCGGCGAAGAGGACGCGACCGTGGTCCCCCTCCCGCGGCCGCTCCGTCCGGACGTCGACGATCTCGACCGCGGCCACGCCCCGGGCCCGGGGCCGCGCGGGAAGGACGAGGCGCGGAAGCCGCCCCTCGCGGGCGGCGTGCTCCTGCTCCACCGACGGCGTCGCCGACCCGAGGACCAGCGTCGCGCCTTCCTCGCGCGCGCGGGAGCGCGCCACGTCGCGGGCGTCGTAGCGCGGCGCCTCGGCCTGCTTGTAGGCCCCGTCGTGGCGCTCGTCCACGCCGAGGGGGCCGAGCCGCGGGAGCGGGGCGAAGAGGGCCGGTCGGGGGCCGACGACGGC
>DAOMFB010000491.1:0-2355 GCA_035429585.1 Thermoanaerobaculia bacterium | reverse complement strand
TGAGGATCGGGCCGTTCCAGTTCATGAACTTGTGGAGCCCGCCGAGGTCCCGGAGCCGGATCTGCCGGACGATCTCCTGGACGGCCTCGAGGTTCGTCTTCAGGACCGTGTCCTCGAGGCGGCTCTTGCCGACGAACTTCCCGGTGTTCACGTCGATGGCGACGAGGGCCTCCGTCTGGTTGATGACGATGTGGCCGCCCGACTTCAGCCAGACCTTCGGCTTCAGGGCGTTCTCGATCTCGGCCTCGACGCCGTTCTCCTCGAAGAGGGGCGTCGATTTCCGGTAGAGCTTCACCTTCTGGACGAGCTCCGGCTGGACCTGGTCGAGGAACTCCACGACCCGCTGGTACTCCTCGTCGTCGTCCACCCAGAGCGTCGCGAAGTCCTGCCCGAAGATGTCGCGCGCCGCGCGGAGGGCGAGGTCGAGATCCCGGTGGAGGAGCGCCGGGGCCCCCGTCCGCTCGGCCTTCCGGCGGATCTGATCCCACAGCTTCGAGAGGTAGCGGCGGTCCGAGGAGAACTCGTCGGCGCCGCGACCCTCGCCGGCCGTCCGGACGATGAAGCCCCCGGGCCCCTTCCGGAGCCCCATCAGGATCTCCTTCAGCCGGTTCCGCTCCTCCTCGTTCTCGATCCGCCGCGAGACGCCGAGGTGGTCGATCGTGGGCATGTAGACGAGCGTCCGCCCCGGCAGGGTGACGTGCGTCGTGATCCGCACGCCCTTGTGCGCGATCATGTCCTTCGTCACCTGGACGACGACCTCCTGCCCTTCGCGGAGGAGCTCGTCGATGGAGGGGAGCGGCGGCTTGGGGGCGGCGCTCTCGGCGTCCGGGTCGGACACCTCCTCGAGCCCGAGCTTCGCGGCGGTCTCGGCGCCGTTCCTGAGCGGCTCCGGCTCCTCCTCGGCCGCGCCGAAGCGGTCGAAGTCGTCCACCTCGTCCCCCACGTCGGCCACGTAGAGGAAGGCGTCCTTCTCGAGGCCCAGGTCGACGAAGGCCGACTGCATCCCGGGCAGGACGCGCGTGACGCGTCCCTTGTAGATGTTCCCGACGACGCCGCGCTGCCGCCGGCGCTCGATCTGGACCTCGGCGACCCGCCCGTCCTCGAGGACGGCCACCCGGGTCTCCCGGTCCCCGGCGGAGATGAGCAGCTCCTTCATCGCCTCACACGTTAACAAACCGCCGGTAGGCGACGGAGAGCATGAGGCCGACCATTCCCCAGGTCGCGATGAGGGACGACCCGCCGTAGGAGATGAACGGGAGGGTGATCCCCGTCGTCGGCAGGAGGCCGACGTTCATCGCGACGTTCCAGATCGCCTCGCCGGCGATGTTCGTGGCGAGCAGGAGGACCAGCATGGCGCCCCCCCGGTCCCGGGCGTCGTGGGCGAGCTTGAAGGCTCGCGCCATGAGCGCGCCGTAGAGGCCGAGGACGACGGCCACCCCCGCGAAGCCCCACTCCTCGGCCAGCGCGGCGAAAACGAAGTCGGTGTGCCGGACGGGGAGGAAGCCGAGGCGGCTCTGCGTTCCCTGCTTCCATCCCTTCCCGAAGATCCCGCCGGAGCCGATGGCGATCCGGGCCTGGCGGACCTGGTATCCGGCGCCCCGCACGGCGAGGTTCGGGTCGAGGAACGTCCGGATCCGGTCCTTCTGGTAGTCCTTCAGGAGGAACCAGCTGCCGCCGACCGCGAGGACGCCGACCACCACGAGCGTGGCCCACCACTTGGCGCGCATGCCGCCGAAGAAGAGGGCGGCGAGGAGGAAGGGGACGTAGGTCAGGGCGACGCCGGTGTCGGGCTGGAGGAGGACGAGGAGCATCGGCAGGCCGACGGCGCCGCAGAGGATGAGCAGCGTCCGCGTCCGGAGCAGCTTCCGGTCGTCGCGCTCGAGGAGGAAGGCGAGGAGAAGGGCGATCGAGAGCCGGGCCAGCTCGGAGGGCTGGACCTGGAACCCGCCGAACCGGATCCAGGAGCGGGCCCCGGCGATCCGCGATCCGAAGAGCGGGAGGGCCGCGAGGACGACGAGCGTGACGCCGTAGAGGGCGGGCGAGTACTCGAGCAGGAGCCGGTAGTCGACGGCGACGAACAGGGCCGCCACGCCGAGGGCCAGGAGCGCGAAGAGGGCCTGCTTGCCGCCGAGGTCGCCGCGCGCCGTCTCCGAGGTCGTGGAGTGGACCATGGCGACGCCGATGAGGGTCAGGGCCAGCGCGAGGCCGAGGATCCGGAGGTCGAGCTTGCGGGGGAGGACCTCGCTCAGGCGGGACACGGCGGCGCCCTCCTCGCGGCCCGGCTCAACGCGGCTCCGGGGCCCGTCCGGCCTCGGCCGTCACGGCCGCGGGGCGCCCCGTGGCGCGCCCGACCCA
>DAOMFB010000490.1:0-2356 GCA_035429585.1 Thermoanaerobaculia bacterium | reverse complement strand
CCACGGAGGTCAGGACGAACGTCCGCGGGGCGTAGTGGAGGAACTTCGGCCCCTTGTCGGCATACGAGGTGGAGTACTCGTCCCCCTCCACGACGAACGCGGGCCCGGTCCCGGCGCGCGCCGGGACGCCGAGGTTCATGGGCTCGCCCCCGACGAGGAAGCCGGGGTCGCGCCCGGCCGCGGCGAGGAGCCAGGCGGTGAGGGCGGTCGTCGTCGTCTTCCCGTGCGTGCCGGCCACGACGACCGGGTGGCGCCCGGCGAGGAGCTCCGTCCGGAGCGTCTCGGGCATGGAAGCGACGGGGAGCCCGCGGCGCTGCGCCTCGAGGAGCTCGGGGTTGTCGGCCCGCGCGAGGTTTCCGACGACGACGTGCGTCACGTCCGGGGTCACGTTCGCGGCGCTCCAGGCCGGGCGGACCTCGATCCCGAGCGCGGCGAGCCGGTCGGACATCGGGGGATAGAGGGGCCCGTCGGAGCCCAGAACCCTCTCCCCGCGCGTCGCGAGGAGGCTGGCGAGGGGGGTCATCGCCGTCCCCCCGATCGCGATCAGGTAGAAGGTCCGGGGTCCGGCGGGCATGGCGGGCGCGGAGTTTGCTGGAGGGGGCGAGTGCGGTCAAGGAACGCCGGTTTGGCCGGAAACTTGCGCCACGTATACTCCGCCTTCGTCCGCTGGCGGCCGGCGGGTGCCCTTTCCGGCCCCCCCGGCGTGATCGGCATCGAGAACACAGGAGGCCCCGACCCCATGAACCCCATCCGATTCCGCTCGATTCCCCGGCTCGCCGCCGCCGTGGCGCTGGCCCTTCTGGCCGTCGGGCTCCCGGCCCCGGCCCTCGCGCAGGGCGCGGCGGCCCCGAAGGCCGTCGTCGCCGAGGACAAGAAGGACGCGGGCACCGTCCCCAAGGGCGAGCTGATCAAGCACACGTTCCTCGTGAAGAACGCGGGGACGGCCGACCTCCTGATCACCGACGTGAAGCCGGCCTGCGGCTGCACGGTCTCCGAGTACGACAAGGTGATCAAGCCGGGCGCCGAAGGGAAGATCGCCCTGACCATCGAGACGAAGACCTTCACGGGGCCCATCGCCAAGACGGCCCTCGTCCTGACGAACGACCCCACGATGCCGCAGCTGACGCTCCACGTCAGCGCGATCGTGAAGCCCTTCGTGGAGACCGCCCCGTACGGCTTCTTCCGGCTCCAGGCCCTGACCGGGGAGACGGCGTCCTCCGAGATGATCCTCGGGTCGGACGACCCCGCCTTCGCCCCGACGAAGATCGAGGTCCCCTACAAGTTCCTGAAGACGACGCTGGCCGAGGTCCCCGAGAAGGAGCGCCTCTCCGGCAAGGGGGCCAAGCAGTACAAGCTGACCCTCACGAACGCGGCCGACGCCCCGGAAGGGCTCCTCGGCGGCTACGTGAAGCTCCAGACGGGCGTCAAGCAGCAGCCCGAGCTGGAGCTCGCAATCTCCGGCTACATCAAGCCGACGATCCAGATCACCCCGGGGGCGATCACGTTCGGCAACTTCGACCCGAAGGGCGAAGCGGTCCGCCGGAACGTCATGGTCATCGACAACGTCCCGCAGCGGCAGGACTTCGCCGTCACGAAAGCCGAGACGACGGTCCCCGGCATCACGGCGACCGTGGTGCCGATCGACAAGGGGCGGATCCGCGTCGACCTCGTCGTGGACGAGAAGATCAAGAAGGGGGTCTTCGAGGGCGAGCTGAAGATCCAGACGACCGACAAGGCGCGCGCCGACGTGAAGGTCCCGATCCGCGGCGTCGTCCTGTGACCCGCGCGGACCGCCGCCGACATCGAGGGCCCCGGGCGACCGGGGCCCTTCTGCTGTGGACGCTCCTCGCGGGGGGCGCGCGGGCCGTTGGTCCGGAGCCGACGCCGACGCCGACGCCGTCGCTCGCCGCGCGCGCCGACCGGAGCTGGGAGGGGATGGTCCGCCGGCAGAAGGGGCTGGCGATCGCCGGGCGCTGGCGTCCCGGGACGCTCGCCTTCAAGGAGGAGACCTTCCGCTGGTCCGACGCGAAGGACCCCGGCCGGAACCTCGTCCTCCCGGCCGGCCGGATCGTCTCCCACCGCCGCGTCTGCCGGGACCCCGGCGCGGAGACGACCTGCTTCGAGTGGAGCCTCGTGACGCAGGACGGCGAGACCTACGTCTACCGCGACGACGGCGGGAGCGACGGGCCGGGGACGCGGATCCGCGAGATCTTCGTCTTCTTCCAGGCCATTCTCCCGGCCGTTCCCTCCGAGACGGTGGCCGGCGCCCCCTGAGGCCGGCTACCTCCGGAGGAGGGAGCCGGGGGGCGGGAGGATCTCGAGCCAGTCGACCGCGGCGGCGAGCGTCCGCGGGTCG
>DAOMFB010000489.1:0-2367 GCA_035429585.1 Thermoanaerobaculia bacterium | reverse complement strand
GCTCCCCCCGAGGCTTGCCGTCCGGTGGGCGCGCTCGGGCCCGCCGGCGGGATCCGGGCGGAAGCGCTCGCGGGTCAGGTCCTCTCGCCGCCAGTAGCCGAGGGCCAGGTGCCGGCTCGTCACCTCGATCTCCCCGGCCTCTCCCGGCGGCACCTCGACTCCGTCGTCGCCGACGAGCCGGACGGAGACCTCGTCGCACGGCCGCCCGACCGGGACGAGCCCCTCGCCGAGAGGTGTCGTCGGATCGACGAAGTGGAACGTGATCGTCCCGGCTTCGGTGCAGGCGTAGCCGATCCGGAGACGGCACGGCGGGTCGAAGTGACGCTGGAACAGCTCCGCGTCCTCGCGGCGAACCGTGTCGCCCCCCATCCGGACGAGCCGCATGCTCGGGAAGCGCTCGCCGGGGGCGACGGTCTTCATCAGCGAGCGGAAGACGGCCGGAACGGAGTGATAGACGGTGATCCGCTCGTCCCGGATCCACGCCTTGAGCGCCGAAAGGCCCTCCGCCTCGACGTCGAACGGGAAGAGGGCGGCCCCGTTGAGGATCGCCTGGAGCATCCCGACGCCCTGACCGCTCCCCGGCGAGGCGACGAGGAGGATCCGGTCCTCCTCCGTCACGCGGTTCCGCTTCGTGTTCTCGAAGCAGCCCCAGAGGACGTTCCGGTGGTCGTTGACGACGGCCTTCGGGCGCCCGGTGGAGCCGGAGGTGTAGATGAGGTAGGCGGGCGCCTCCGGCGCGACGCGGACGCCGGGCGGGCCGTCCGCGGCGGACGCGACGCTCTCGCCGTCGAGGTCGAGGAGCGGGATCCCGGCCTCCGCGGCCAGCGCGCGGGCCCTCGGGAGGTCGGCCCCCGCGCTGACGAGAAGTCCGGCGCCGGAGTCCTCGAGGAAGAAGCGGAGCCGCTCGGGCGGGAGCGTGGCGTCGAGGTGGAGGCTGATCTTCCCCGCCTTGTAGGCGGCCAGGATGCCGGCGATCGCGTGGGCGCCCTCCTTCAGGAAGAGGGCCATCGGCTCGAGGCGCTCTCCCCGGAGGGCGAGGACGGCGTTCGCGATCCGGTTCACCCACCGGTCGAGCTCGGCGTAGGTGAACGAATGGGCGCGGCTCCGGACGGCCAGCCGGTCGGGGAATCGCGCGACCTGCTGCTCGAAGCGCTCCGCGACGGACTGGTGGAGGTCCGCGTCCGTCCAGAGGGGCGCGTGCGCGGTCGTCCCGGCCATCAGATCTCCGGCGCCGAGTGCCACGGGACGAGGAGCCTCTCGAGCCGCACGAGGGCGGCGTTGAAGCCGATCCCGAGAAGGGACGCGATGAAGAGGGCGGCGAACAGCTCCTCGACGCGGAGCGTCTGCCAGGCGAGCCAGATCGCCGCGCCGAGGCCGGTCCGGGCGGCGACGATCTCCAGCGCGATGGTGATCAGGAGGCCGCCGTTCAGGGCGAGGCGGGCGCCGGAGAGGATCTGGGGCAGGCTTCCGGGGAGCAGGACCCGCCAGAAGACGCGAGGGGCGCTCGCGCCGTAGCTGTGGGCCACCTCGAAGTGGATGGGGCTGATCTGCCTGACGCCGGCCATCGTGTTGATCAGGAGGGGAAAGAAGGCGGCCGCCGCCACGACGACGATCTTGGGGGCCTCGCCGATTCCGAGCAGGATCATCAGGATCGGGAGAACGGCGATCTTGGGGATGGAGTGCGCGGCGGCGACGACCGGATCGACGGCGGCGCGGACCTTCGCCGAGAAGCCCATGACGAGGCCGAGGAGGAGGGCGGGAACCCCGCCGAGGACGACGCCGAGCGCGAGGCGGCGGAGGGTCGCGGCGACCGTCCGGAGGAGCTCGCCGCTGAGCGCCTGCTTGGCGAGCGTCGCGCCGATCACCGACGGGGGCGGAAAGAGGATCGTGGAGCTGCTCCGGCCGTGCGCCCAGACCTCCCAGAGGACGCAGAGGAGGACCGCCGCGAGGAAGGCCGGGCGGCCCCCCGTGGCGAGGCGGCGGAGTCCGTTGCCGCCCTTCACGAGGCGGCCTCCGCCTCCGGCGGCGCGGCTCCGGGGGCCGACATCGACAGGCTGCGGCGCGCGTCCTGCTCCAGCATCTTCCAGACCTGCCACTTGATCGCGCCGACCTCGGGGTTCGTCGCGTACTCGAGCCGCCGCGGCCGCCCGAGCGGAACGGTGATCTCTCCCTGGATCCGTCCGGGGCGCCCCGTCAGAACGAGGACGCGGTCGCCGAGGAGGACCGCTTCCTCGATGTCGTGGGTCACGTAGACGACGGAGCTCTTCGAGCGCGTCCAGAGGCGGAGCAGCTCCTCCTGCCGGAGAAGGCGGGTCTGCGCCTCGAGCGCGCCGAGCGGCTCGTCCATCAGGAGGGGCGGCGGGACGG
>DAOMFB010000488.1:0-2373 GCA_035429585.1 Thermoanaerobaculia bacterium | reverse complement strand
CGCGGGCGAGTCGGGGACCAGCCCGGCGATGACGCGGTTCGGGCTCGAGACCGTCGTCGAGTTCGACTGGCAGATCGCCGTCGGCGACGCCGTGATGACGCCGGCGGAGTTCGAGGAGCTCGCGGCCCGGAAGATCCCCCTCGTGGCGGTCCGGGGCGAGTGGGTTCTCCTCGACCGCGAGCACCTCGCGCGGACGCTTCGCCTCTTCGACCGCCGGCCCGGAGGACGCACGACGCTCGGCGAGTTCCTCCGCCTGGCCGGAGGCCTCGACGCGGAGGCGGGCACCTATCCGCTCGAGACGGTCTCGGGCGACGGCTGGCTCCAGTCGTTCCTCGACGCGAGCGAGGCGCGCCGCGAGATCGCCTCGTTCCGGCCTCCCGCGGGCCTCGCCGGGACGCTGCGGCCCTACCAGGAGCGTGGCGTCGCCTGGATGCGCTTCCTGACGGGCCGGGGGCTCGGCGCCTGCCTCGCGGACGACATGGGGCTCGGGAAGACGCTCCAGTTCCTGACGGTGCTCCTCGCGGCGCGCGAAGCGGGCGAGACGGTGCGCCCCTCGCTCCTCATCTGCCCGACCTCCGTCGCCGAGAACTGGCTCACGGAGGCGGCGCGCTTCGCTCCCTCGCTGACGGTGGCGGTGCATCACGGTCCCGAACGCGCCTCGGGCGTCGGCTTCGCCGAGCTCCTCTCGAAGACGGACCTCCTCGTGACGACGTACGGCCTCGCGCACCGGGACCGCGCGCAGTTCGGCGCGGTCGACTGGGAGTACGTCGCTCTCGACGAGGCGCAGAACGTCAAGAACCCCGCCGCCGCCCAGTCGCGGGCCGTCCGGGCGCTCCGGGCGCGGCGGCGGGCGGCGCTGACCGGGACGCCGATGGAGAACCGCCTCTCCGAGCTGAAGTCGATCTTCGACTTCCTCAACCCGGGCCTCCTCGGCACCGACGAGGACTTTCGCCGGGTCTTCGCGCTGCCGATCGAGCGGCAGCGCGACGCGCAGGCCACCGACCGGCTTCGCCGGCTGACGGCCCCGTTCCTCCTCCGCCGGGCGAAGACCGACCCCGGCGTCGTAGCCGACCTGCCCGAGAAGATCGAGACGAAGGAGTTCGTCGGCCTGACGCCGGAGCAGGCCGCGCTCTACCGCGCCACGACGCGCGCGCTCCTGTCGGGAATCGGCGCCGCCCGGGGCCGGAGCCGGCGGGCCCGCGTCCTCCTGCTCCTCCTGCGGCTCAAGCAGATCTGCGACCATCCCGCGCTCCTCGACCCCCGCGAGGAGGGGTCCGGCGGGCGCTCGGCCAAGCTCTCCCGGCTCCTCTCGCTCCTCGAGGAGACGAACGCCGAGCGGCGGCCGGCGCTCGTCTTCACGCAGTTCGCGCAGATGGGGAGGATCCTCGTCCGCTCCGTCGAGGAGCACTTCGGCGGCGAGGTCCTCTTCCTCCACGGCGGCGTCCCGCGTCGCGCGCGCGCCGAGATGGTCCGGCGCTTCCAGGAGGAGGAGGAGGCCCCGCTCGTCTTCGTCGTCTCGCTCCGGGCCGGCGGGAGCGGCCTGAACCTCACGCGGGCCTCGCACGTCTTTCACTTCGACCGCTGGTGGAATCCGGCCGTGGAGGAGCAGGCGACGGACCGTGCGTTCCGGATCGGGCAGACGCGGAACGTGCAGGTCCACAAGTTCGTCTGCCGCGGCACGCTCGAGGAGCGGATCGACCGGCTCCTCGACGAGAAGCGGCTCCTCGCCCGGACGATCGTCGGCTCCGGCGAGACGTGGCTGGCGGCGATGTCCGACGCGGAGATCGCCGAGTTCGTCGCGCTCTCCCGGGAGGCCGTCGAGATGGAGGCCGACGGATGAGGGCGCGCCGGCACGACCTCATGGGGCTGCTCCCCGGCTACCGCGAGCGTTGGATCGCCGCCCTCCGCGGCTTCGGCTGGCCGGTCCCCGTGCCGCGGGGCCGGACGGCCCGCCTGACCGCTTCGGCCGACGGCGCGGCCGCCACGGTCCGCACGGGCGGCTCTCCCCACCACGTCCGGATCCGGCTCGTCCCCTTCCCCGCGCGCACCTTCGAGGCGGCGGTGAAGCGCCTCGCCGGGCGGGCCGCTTCCGCGGCGAGCCTCCTCCGGGGACAGCTTCCCGAGGGCGCCGACTCCGCGTTCGGGACGTCCCGCTACGGGCTCCTCCCGCGCCGCCCCGAGGAGATCGAGCAGTCGTGTACCTGCGGCGCCCCGCCGCCGTGCGGCCACCTCCTCGCCGCCCACGCCGCGCTCGCCGCGCGCCTCGCCGGCGACCCGATGCTCCTCTTCGAGCTGCGGGGCCGGCGACGCGACGAGGTGATCGAGGCGGTCCGGCGGCACCGGGCCCTCGCCGCGCCGGTCCGCGCCGGGGCC
>DAOMFB010000487.1:0-2376 GCA_035429585.1 Thermoanaerobaculia bacterium | reverse complement strand
GACCGGGTCGTTCCTCCCCCGGCCCACGCCCAGGCCTAGCCCGGGAAGCTCCTTCGACGGGCCCGTCTCGCACTCCCCGAAGGCCGCCATCTTCTCGGGGGGGACGTACTCGGCGAACGCGTCCATCGCGTCCGCCATCCCCGAGAAGGCCCCGTAGAGGAGCGGCTTCGCGTCGACCTCCTCGACGTAGTTCCCCTTGACGAGCGACAGGACCTCGGTGAAGAGGCCCAGCGGCCGGTAGAGGCTCTCGTGGGAGGCCTTGCTCTTCTCGTCGGCGCCGATCCCGGGCAGGACGACGAAGAGCGCGAGGAGGAGCGACGCGGACGCGACCATGCCGGCCAGGCGATGACGGCTCACGCGCGGATGATACCCGCCCCGGGCAGCGGCAGCGTCAGCTGCGGATCGTCCGCCGCGGCGTCGTGCCGCTCGACCGCGTCGAAGCCGTGGACCGAGACGCCGAGAAGGCGGACGGGCCGCGCCCCCGCCTCGGTCTTCGAGAGGAGCGACGCCGCCCGGGAGGCGATCTCCGCGGCGGCGCGGGTCGCGGGGCGCCGCGTCTCGCTCCGGGTGACGGTGGTGAAGTCGGCGTACCGGACCTTCAGCGTCACCGTCCGCGCGACGAGGTCCCGGCGCGCCAGCCACGCGGCCACCTCCCCCGCCATCCGCTCCACCTCGCTCCGCATCAGCCGACGGTCGACGAGATCCCGCGCGTACGTCTCCTCGGTGCCGCACGACTTCGCCGGACGGTCGGGGACGACGGGCCGCTCGTCGATCCCCCGGGCGAGCTCGACGAGGGTCGGCGCCCAGCTGCCGACCGTCCGGCGGAGGAGCTCCGGGTCCGCCGTCCGGACGTCGACCAGCATCTCGATGCCCGCCGCGCGGAGCTTCGCCGCCGTCACGGGCCCGACGCCCCAGAGCGCGTCGACGGGGAGCTTCGAGAGGAACGCCTCGACCTTTCCGGGGGCGATGACGGTCAGGCCGTCCGGCTTCTTCCACCCCGAGGCGATCTTCGCGAGGAACTTGTTCGGGGCGACGCCGGCCGACGCGGTGAGGCCCGTCGCGTCGAGGATCTCCCGCTTGAGCCGCCGGGCCACGTTCACGCCGAGCGGCTCGTCCCAGGCGTTCACCGTGACGTCCAGGTACGCCTCGTCGAGGGAGAGGGGCTCGACGAGCGGCGTGACGGAACGGAAGAGGTCGAACACCAGCCGCGACACGGCGCGGTACCTGGCGAAGTCGGGCCGGACGACGACGAGCTTCGGGCAGAGGCGGACGGCCCGCGCCATCGGCATCGCGGAGCGGACGCCGAAGGCCCGCGCCTCGTAGCTCGAGGCCGCCACGACGCCCCGCCCCTTCGGGTCGCCCCCGACGGCCACGGGCCTCCCCTTCAGCCTCGGGTCGTCGCGCTGCTCCACGGACGCGTAGAAGGCGTCCATGTCGACGTGGAGGATCCGGCGAAGGGTCGGCGCCACGCCCCCATTCTGCGACGCCCGCCGCGCCGCCTCACCGCAGCCAGGCCGCCGGGTCGACCGAGGCGCGGCTGTCGCGGATCTCGAAGTAGAGCCCCGCGACCTCGTCCTCGGCGGCCGTCTCGGCGAGGACGCCGACGGCGTCGCCGAGCGCGACGCGCTGGCCGCGGACGAGGGTGCTCGGCGCGAGTCGGCCGTAGAGGGAGAAGACGCCGTCCCCGTGGTCGAGGACCACGAGGTTGCCGTACCCCTTCAGCCACTGCGCGTAGGCGACGTCGCCGGCGAAGACGGCCCGGATCGTCGAGCCGGGCGGGGCGTCGATCGTCCACCCGGAGGAGCGGAGAAAGGTCCGCGGGAACCTCGGGTTGGCGATCCGGCCGAACGGCAGGGCGACGGCCCCCTTCACCGGCCAGTCGAGCGCCCCCTTGAACTTCCGGATCGACGCGGCGCCCGGGGGCAGCGTCCGGCCGTGGCTCTCGAGGAGGTCGAGGAGCGACGCGAGGCGCTGCGACTTGTCCTCGAGGGTCGAGACGGCGGCCTTCTCCTCCTCGGAGCTCTTCCGGACTCGCGCGAGGAGCGCCGCCTGCTCCGCCTTCGCCGCGGCCAGCTCGCGCTCGCGCTTGCGCCCCTCGGCCGCGAGGGCCGCCAGCTCGCGCCGGCGCTCGGTCAGCTCCGTCTCGCGGGAGGAGAGCGTCCGGACGGCCTCGGAGTAGCGCGACAGGAGCGCGGCGTCGCGCCGCGCGAGGTGCGCCAGGATCCGGAGGCCGTCGAGGAACGCCGCGCCGCTGTCGGCCGCCGCCACCGGACGGAGATAGCCGAGCCGGCCGAGCCGGTAGAGGGCGGCGAGGCGGACGGCGAGGTCCGCCTGGAGCGACCCGACGGCCGCCGCGGACCAGCCCGACCTCTACCT